>NZ_QKSJ01000016.1:0-70396 GCF_003234135.1 Curtobacterium sp. MCPF17_018
TTGCCGTCCGGGTAGTACTTGATCGTGAAGTCCTCGCCCTTCACCCACCCCAAGGAGAACCATGTCCACGATCACCCCGTCCCGCTGGCGCACCCGCGCTGGCTTCCTCGTCCTGGCAGCCGGCGTCGTCGTCGCCCTCGCCGGGTGCTCCGCGGGCGCTTCCGCCGACACGAGCGGCGCACCCGACGGTTCCGTCACCATCGGCGCCGCCTCGAACGGTGCGGCGAAGGAGACGACCCTCGAGGTCACCGAGGACACGAAGCTGCACGACGCGCTCCCCGCCGCCGTCCGGGAGTCCGGCAAGCTGACGATCGGCGTGGGTGCCCTGCCCGCCGGGTTCCCGCCGCTCGCCTTCACCGGTGACGACCAGAAGACGATCACCGGTTCGGAGCCCGACCTCGGACGACTCGTCGCCGCGAAGCTCGGGCTGCGCGCGGACGTGCAGAACGCGACGTGGGACAACCTGTTCGTCGGCATCGACAGCGGCAAGTACGACGCCGGCTTCTCGAACGTCACGGTCACCGAGCAGCGCAAGGAGAAGTACGACTTCGCCTCGTACCGGCAGGACAACCTGGCCTTCCAGGTGCTGGCCTCGAGCTCGCTGCGCTTCGACGGCGACCCGTCCGTGCTCGCCGGGAAGACCCTGTCCGTGAGTTCCGGCACGAACCAGGAGAACATCCTGCTCGAGTGGCAGGAGGAGCTCCGGGCGAAGGGCGAGGACTTCACGATCAAGTACTACCCGGACGGCAACGCGGTCAGGCTCGCGCTCGACTCGGGCAAGATCGACGCCTATTTCGGCCCGAACCCGACGATCGCCTACCAGAACACGCAGAGCGGGAGCACCGCGAAGCCGACGAAGACCGCGGGCACGTACTCCGGCGCCGGCTCCTCGTTGCAGGGGCTCATCGCAGCGACGACGAAGCAGGGCAGCGGGATCGCGAAGCCCGTCGCGGCCGCGATCAACGAGCTCATCGAGGACGGCACCTACGCGAAGTGGCTCGCGGCCTACAACCTGTCGAACGAGGCCGTGAAGACGTCCGAGGTGAACCCCGAGGGTCTGCCGCTCGACAACAGCTGAGGCGTGCCGCGACACCCCCGTGACCGTCGTGGTCGCGGGGTTGTCGTCGGTTTCTCGCACACGCACCCGATGTGTGCGCAACGAACGACATCCCACCCGTCGAACGACAGGTGGGATGTCGGAACATGCACACGCAGCGACCTACCGCGCAGCCAGAGCGGACTCCCCCTCGACGACACGCGCCGCCCACTCCGCGGCGAGCAGCTCGTAGGAGCGCACCCGGGCGTCGTGGTCGTGCGCGATCGTCGTGACGAGCAACTCGTCCGCTCCCGTGACCCGCCGGAGCGTCTCGAGCCGTTCCGCGACGTGTGCCGGGTCGCCGACGAACCTCGTCGCGAGCCGGTCCGCCACCGACGCGGCGGCATCGTCCGGCAGCCGAACCGCTCGAGCCTCGTCCGGGGTGGGGTACTCGATCGCCCCGACGCCGGAGCGGATCGAGTGCACCCACTCGGCGTACCCGAGCCCGAGCTCGTCCGCCTCGGCCGCGGTCGGCGCCACGAGCACGTCGGCCGACACGATCACGTGCGGCGCGTCGAGCACACCCGGGCGGAACGCGTCGCGGTAGGCCTGCACCGACGCCAGGACCGTGCCGGGCGACGTGTGGTAGTTCGCGCCGTACGGCAGCCCGAGCGCGGCGGCGATCCGGGCACTCTCGCCGCCGGTGGAGCCGTGGATCCACAGCTCGACAGCGGCACCCCCGGCCGGCGGGGCCTCGATCAGCGCGCCGTCCCGCGACCACGTGCCGGCGAACAGGCCGCGGATCAGGTCGAGTTCGCCCGCGAACCGGTCGACGTCGCCCGGCACCCGGCCGAGCAGCTCCCCCTGCAGGGCGAACCGGCTGCCCGGCTCGAAGCGGAACTCGAACGGCGCGGGGACGAGCAGGCCGTCGACGACCTGGTCGGTCCGCGGGGCGAGCGACGGCGGCTTCGGGGTGCCGGGTGCTGGCGCTCCTGAGCGGCCGAGCCCGAGGTCGATCCGGGCACCGTACAGCGCGGCGAGCGTGCCGAAGGTCTCGGCGATCTGCAACCCGCGGACGTTGCCGACCAGGGTCGCGGCGCTGCCGACCCGGATGGTCGAGGTGGCGGCGGCGACCGCACCGATGACGATCGTCGGTGCGCTGCCGGCGACCCCGGGGTTCAGGTGGTGCTCGGCCAGCCAGTACCGGGCGTACCCGGCACGTTCGGCACGCTGTGCGAGGTCGACCGTGTTCGCCAGGGCCTCGGCGGGGGTCGACCCGCTGCTCACCGGCACGAGATCGAGGACGGAGAGCGGGACCCGGCTCATGCGAGCACCCGCTGCCGGTCGAGGACCCGTCCGGGAAGGTCGAGCGTCTGCCGGAGCGTCGCCCCCTCGTCGTACGACTGCCGGTACACGCCGCGCTCCTGCAGCAGCGGGACGACCCGGTCAACGAACTCGTCGAGCCCGTACGGGTTGGTGTGCGGCACGACGACGAAGCCGTCGGTGGCGCGCTCCTGCACGTACCGGTCGATCTCGGCGGCGATGTGCGCGGGCGTGCCGACGAAGCCGCCACGGGTGGAGGCGCGGATGACCAGGTCACGGATCGACAGGTGTTCGGCCGCGGCGAGGTCACGCCACGACTGCACCAGCGCGGGGACGTCGCGGGTGTGGCGGACGCGGCCACGGGTGATGTCGGCGCCCTCCAGGTCCGGCTCGATCGAGGGCAACGGCCCGTCGACGTCGTACGACGACAGGTCACGGTTCCACACCTGTTCGAGGAACGCGATCGCCGTCGCCGGGCTGACCTGGGCGCGGCGGATCGCCCGGGAACGTTCCTCGGCCTCGTCCGCCGTTTCGCCGAGCACGAAGGTCGCGCCGGGCAGGATCAGCAGCTCGTCCTTCGACCGCCCCACCCGCTCCAGGCGCTCGGTGACGTCGCCGTAGAAGCTCCGTGCGTCGTCGAACTCGGTGTGCAGCGAGAAGATCACCTCGGCGTGGGCGGCGGCGAGGTCGCGGCCTTCGTCCGAGTCACCCGCCTGCACGATCACCGGGTGCCGCTGCGGGCTGCGCGGGACCGGGAAGGTGCCGGACACCTCGAACTGCGGGCCGTGGTGGTCGACGTCGTGGATCCGGGACCGGTCGGCGAAGGCCCCAGCGGCCAGGGTCCCGGCGGCGCCCGACCCGTTCGCCACGATCGCGTCCGACTCCCACGAGTCCCAGAGTTCGCGCGACAGCTCCACGAACTCGGCGGCTCGCGTGTACCGGTCGGCGTGGTCGAGGAATCCCCCACGGCGGAAGTTCGCACCGTGGAACGCGTCCGAGCTCGTCACGACGTTCCAGCCGGCGCGGCCGTCGGTCAGGTGGTCGAGCGTGGCGAGCTGCTTCGCGAGCTCGACGGGCTCGTTGAAGGTCGTCTGCAGGGTGCCGACGAGCCCGATGTGGTCGGTGACCCCGGCCAGCGCGGCCAGGACCGCGAGCGTGTTCGGGCGCCCGACGACGTCGAGGTCGTGGACGCGTCCCTTCTGCTCGCGGAGCCGCAGGCCCTCGGCGAGGAACAGGAAGTCGAAGAACCCTCGCTCGGCGTTCCGAGCGAAGTGCTCGAACGACGAGAACGCGATCTGGCTCTCGGCTCGGTCGTCGCTCCAGACGGTGGTGTTGTTGACGCCCGGGAAGTGGGCGGCGAGGTGGACCTGACGCTTGGCGCTCATGCTGAGACCCCCGAGGAGACGGAACCGACACCGGCACCGGTGACGGCAGGGCGCGAGTACCGGCTGACCGCCGGCGCGATGCCGAGCCGCGTGCGCAGGTCGGCGGTGGGACGGGATGCCACGTCGGCGCGGAGCCCCGCGGTGACGAGCGCCGGGACGAGCTGCCGCGCGATGGCGGTGCTGTCGACCGGGATGCGCAGTGGACGGAGCCGGGCGCCGGCGTACCCGAGGGCCCGCAGGTCCGCGATCAGCGACACGAGTTCCGGCGCCGTCGTCGCGAGGACGGACGTGTCCGACCCCGTACCGACGGCGTACGGGGCGCCAGCGGCCGCGTCGAGCGCGGCGAGCTCGTCGGCGGCGGCGGCCGGTGACGACCCGATGAGCACGGCGAGGTCGGCGAGGACCGGACGGCGGAGGTCGGATCCGGCCGCCTGCTCGGCGTCACGGACGAGTGCCAACGCTTCCCGCGCCTCCCTGCCGTCGAAGCCGGGCGTGACCAGCACGACGTCCGCAGCGTCCACGGCGAACGCGGCCGCGTCGGCGCGGTGTGCCAGCGCGAACACCGGCGGTCGACCCTGCGGGGACCGCGGCACGATCGACGCGCCGTGCACCGAGACGAACGAACCGGAGAACGCCGCGTCGTGGATGCGGTCGCGGTCGATGAAGCGGCCGGTCGTGACGTCACGGATGATCGCGTCGTCGTCCCAGCTGTCCCAGAGGCGGGAGACGACCTCGGCGGCCTCGCGGGCTTCGTCGAACAGCGTGGCCGCGTCGTCGCCTCCGGGTCGGCGGCCGAACAGCGCGGCCTCGCGGGTCGTCGGACTCACCTGGATCCGCCATCCGGCCCGCCCCAGCGAGACGTGGTCGAGGGTCTGGAGGCCCGTGCCGACGTGGAACGGTTCGGTGTGCGTGACCGAGACGGTCGGCACCAGACCGATCGCGCGGGTCGCGGGGGCGACCGCGTTCGCGACCAGGAGGGCGTCCAGGCGGCCGACGACGGTCGACGTGTCGAGGTCGCCGTCGGGGTCGGTGGGGCCGGCGGTGAAGGAGTCCTCGAGGGTGACGGCGTCGACTCCGAGCCGGTCCTGCTCGACGACGACGTCCCGCCAGTGCCGGAGGCTCGTGAGGCGCTGTGCTGCCGGGCCGGCGACGCGCCAGGCGGCGGGATGCCAGCCGGCGCCCTGCAGCGCGGTGACGAGGGTGATGCGGTCGGGCACGGTCATGGGGCGACGCTAGGACGGTTCGGCCGGGCGGCGAAGCGGTGTTGCGGAACGTGACCGACGGTGTCGCCGTGTGACGCGCGGCGGGGGCGGACCGCACGGCGGCGTCGCTCGGTGCGCACCTCGCGCCGTGCGAGGATCGCCGGATGGTCTCGTCGTTCCTGACCCACGCTGAAGTGGTGGTCGACCCCGCGGTCACGATCGAATCGTGGGGGCTGTCGCCCGAGGGACGCGTCCGGGCTGCCGCCGCACACCGGCTCGCGTGGACTCCGGGCTCCCGGCGGATCGTCTCGAGCACCGAGCGCAAGGCCGTCGAGACCGCCGGCCTGCTCGCCAGCGCCGTCGGGCTGTCGGTCGAGCACGACCCCCTGCTGGGCGAGATCGACCGGAGCGCGACCGGGTACCTGCCGCCGTCCGAGTTCGAGGCCGTCGTCGACGCGTTCTTCGCCGCACCCGAGCAGTCGGTCCGCGGCTGGGAGCGGGCGATCGACGCCCAGGAGCGCATCGTCGCGGCCGTGCGCCGGCACTGCGCCACCGGCGACGTCATGATCGTTTCGCACGGTGCGGTCGGCGCGCTGCTCCTGGCCCACCTGCGCGGCGTCCCGATCACGCGCGCCCTCGACCAGCCCGGCATGGGCAGCGTCTTCCGCTTCGACGCGCCCGCCTGGCGGGCGACCAGCGGCTGGAGACGCGTCCCCGCGACCTGACGGGAGGCGCGGGGCGGGGCCGCCACGGGCCTCCCGTCCGTCGCCTGCGCGGCCCGAGCGCCCCGCTCGTCAGACCACGCGCGTCGCGCCCGTCACGGGGCCGGGGGCGGCGTCCTCGTCGTCGGCGTCGTGCAGGGTCCGCTCGGCCTGTCCGAGCAGGTGGTGCACGGCGAGGCCGATCGAACGGGCACCGACGACCGCGACGAGCACGCTCAGCAGCGCCAACAACACGGCGGTGGGGATCCAGGCGGACGGCAGCGCGAGTGCCCGGAACCACTCCACCGAAGCGGTGGCGACCGCGGCGGCCGGGAACACGAACGACCAGAACCCGAGCGAGAACGCCAGGCGGACGTACCGCGGCAGCAGGGCCAGCTGCACGAGGACCATCAGGACGCCGAGCCCCGCGATGGCCTGCACGGGCAGGGTGACCGCTCCGTCGGTGAGGGCGAACACCGACAGGGTGGCGACCGCCGGCGGCGCGACCAGGATCGCCATCGTCGGCACGAGCGGCCCCGGCAGCGCCGGTCGGAACGCCAGCCGGATGAGCAGCAGGCCGGTCATGACGCCCCAGAAGAACACACCGACGCCGAGGGCCGGCCAGGAGAGCCAACCGACGCCGACCTCGTGCGTGGCGACCGAGGCGACCAGGGCCGCGGCGACGGTCGGCAGCAGGTAGCCGCCGTGCACGGACTCCAGGGCGAGCCGGCCCTCGAACCAGGTGCTCAGCAGCCAGGCGGCGAACCCGGCCGCGGTGGCCACGGCGGCGAGCACGACGACCTGCCCGGCGACGGGGGCGAACCGCGCCAGGTCGACGCCGAGCAGCATCGCGGTCGCGGGCACGAGCGCGGCGATCGGCCCCTGCGCCGGGTGGCGGAGCTGGTCGACGAGCCGTTCCCCGACGCGTGCGCCCCGGACGGCGTGCGCCCCGAGCAGCCACACCGACGCGACGGCGGCGATCGCCCAGAACACCTGCGGCACCACGGCGGGCAGGTGCAGCACGGGGGCGGCGTACGACCACGTCTCGGCGAAGCCGGCGAGGCCGAACGGGACGGCGAGGGTGTTGAGCGGGATGCGGGAGGTGGGTCGTGGCATGGCTCCCCCATTCTTCCGGACGTGTCGGCTGCCCCAGTGCGCGCCCGGGGGCCGTGCGTGCTCCGCGGTCAGGCTGCGGGCAGTTGCTCGCCCGCCTCGATCGCTACGTCGAGCCGGTTCTCGGCGGGCGGCAGCGGGCAGGTCGCGTGCGGGGTGTAGGCGCACGGCAGGTTCGTGGACCGGTTGAAGTCGATGCGGGTGGCACCGTCGGCATCCGGTGCGGCGATGTCGAGACTCCGGTTCGCGGCGTAGGTCGTGACCCCGCTCGTGTGGTCGGTGAAGAGCACGTGCAGGCCGCCGGCGTGCCCGTTGAACGCCAGGAGCGACCGCGGCCCGTCGAGGTCGAACGTCAGGACGCCGGGGGCCTCGTACACGTGCAGCAGACCGTCGACGACGCTGCCCACGGTGACCTCGCGCGGGGTGTCGAACGGCTCGAAGTGCGCGTCCACGACGAACCGTTCAACGGGGGCGTACGCCGGGGTGCCGCGGTAGCCGACGCGGGTCGGGTTCGACGGGTGCCGCGGGCGCAGCAGGTCACTGCCTCCGCGCCGGGCGACCTCGATCACCACGGTCTCGTCGCCGTCGCGCCACACCACGTTCGTGCTCGAGCGCTCCGGCAGCGGGCCGAACCGGTGCGTCCCGGTGACCGGCTGCCCGTCGACCTCGATCGTCTCGTCGTCGGCCAGTGCGACCACCGGGCCGTGCTCGTCCGTCGACCAGCTGCCCGGAGCGTCGTCGAACCGTTCCGGCGTGGCGGTGAGCCAGCGGATGCTCGTGATCGCGAGGAACCCGTTCTCGCTCGCCCGGGCCTGCTCGTGGTCGTCGTGCCAGGCGGTCCACGCTCCGGCGAAGTTCGGTACGGCCGGGGTGGTCGGGGTCGTGGTGGTCGGGGTGGTCGCGTTCGCCGGGGTCGTCGTGCTCATGGGTCGACCGTACGACGCGCGGACCGGGGGCGCGACGCGGAACGTAACGGGTCCGACCCCTCGTGGGAGAGTGGCACTGCAGCGCACCGCGAAGCCTCGCGCGCGGCCCCCGACTCCCGACAGTCCGCACCCATCGAGAGGAAGGCAGCGCATGCCCTTCGAGAACACCGACCGCATCCAGGCCACCACCGCCGGATCGCTCCCCCGCACCCCGGAGCTCATCGCCGCGAACGCCGCGCGGCCCGTGGGCGCCGACGGCTTCACGCTCGAGACCACCGACGAGGTCCGGGCCCTGACGAGCGCGGCCGTCGACGACGTCGTCGCCCGGCAGACCGCGCTCGGCATCACGCAGCCCGGCGACGGCGAGTTCGGCAAGGCGATGTCGAACAGCGTCGACTACGGCGCCTGGTGGGGCTACTCGTTCCAGCGCGTCAGCGGCCTGAGCCTGACCGACGAGAACGTCTTCTCGCAGCAGCCGGTCCGGTCCACCCCGGGCCACATCCGGCTCACCAGCTTCCCGGACCGCCGCGACTGGACGATCTTCCACGACGCCTACACCGATCCCGAGTCGGGCATCGGCACCGGCAAGAACGCCACCGCGTTCCCGACCACGACCGGTCCGATCACCTACACCGGCCACGAGGCCGCGGCCACCGACGCCGCGAACCTCAAGCACGCGGTCGAGGCCGCCGGCGCGGACAACGGCTTCATCACGGCGCTCTCCCCCGGTTCCGCCGCCCGCATCGCGAACGAGTACTACGCGACGGAGGAAGAACACATCTGGGCGTGGGCCGATGCCCTGCGCGAGGAGTACACGACGATCCTCGACGCTGGCCTCCTGCTGCAGATCGACGACCCCTCGATCGCCGAGAACTGGGACCAGATCAACCCCGAGCCGAGCATCGAGGACTACCGCGCCTTCACCCGCATCCGTGTCGAGGCGCTCAACCACGCGCTGCGGGGCCTCGACACCAGCCGCGTGCGCTTCCACCTGTGCTGGGGTTCCTGGCACGGCCCGCACACCACCGACATCGAACTCCGCCACATCGTCGACCTGATGCTGGACATCGACGCCGGCGCGTACTCGTTCGAGGCCGCGAACGCCCGCCACGAGCACGAGTGGACCGTCTGGCAGGACGTCGCCCTGCCCGAGGGCAAGGTCATCGTCCCCGGTGTCGTCGGCCACGCGACGAACGTCGTCGAGCACCCCGACCTCGTCGCGCAGCGCATCGAGCGGTTCGCCTCGGTGGTCGGGCGTGAGCGCGTCATCGCCAGCACCGACTGCGGGCTCGGCGGCCGCGTGCACCCGCAGATCGCCGCGGCGAAGCTCGAGTCCCTCGGTGAGGGTGCCCGGCGCGCGAGCGCGAAGCTGTTCTAGCCGCCCGTTCCTTCCCAGAACGGCTGCGATACCTGGCGAGATCGGGCGTACCTGCCACGAAGAACACGGGAGGTACGCCCGTTTCCGGGAGGTACGCCCGTTTCGTGCAGGTACGCCCGTTTCGTGCAGGTACGCCCGGTTCGGGAACGCACGCACGGACGGACGGGAGGCACGGTGCGGGCTGGCACCGTGCCTCCCGTCCGTCAGCGGCGTCGGCCCAGGGCGACGGCCGCGACCGCGACGAGCGCTCCGGCCCACAGCACGGGGCGCGTGACGCGCCGACGCTTCGCGACCCAGCCGCCGTTCGTCGCGTTCGCGGCGTCGGCGGGGGCGTAGAGGTTCCCGTCGGTCGGGGCGCCCTCGCCACGGAGCGCGAACGTCTCCACCATCGGCTTCGTGATCTTGTGGAACAGGCCCGGGAACACGTACTGCAGCGGCACGAGCGAGGCCTGGATCCGTCCGACGAAGCGGTAGCGCTTGGGGTGCGTGGCGGCCTGCACGACGGCACGGCCGGCCCGCTCGACCGAGACGGTGGGCGGCAGCGGGTGCGAGGTCTTGCCGGTGTAGTTGGCACCGTTCTGGTAGATCGGGGTGTCGATCGTGGACGGCAGCAGCGCGGTGAACCGGATGCCGGTGCCCGCGAACTCGTCGCCGAGCACGTCGACCAGGCCGAGGGCCGCGTGCTTGCTCGTCACGTACGCCGACTGGTAGGGCGCCGAGAGCAGGGACTGGATCGAGCCGACGAGCACGTAGGTGCCCTTCCCGCGCTGCTTCCAGTGCGGCAGCAGGTGCGTGATGGCGTTGAGGTGCCCGTACAGGTTCGTGTCGACGACGCGCTTGAACGCCTCGGTGGGGGTCTGCTCGAACAGGCCGTAGACGAACAGGGCCGCGTTGCCGACGAAGACGTCGATGCGACCGAAGCGGGTCGTCACCGTGCCGATGAGGTCCTTGACCTGGTGCTCGTCGGCGACGTCCGTCGGGATCGCGGTCGCCTCGGCGCCGAGCTTCCGGCACTCGGCGGCTGCGGCCTCGAGCGAGTCCTGCCCGCGTGCGGCGAGCACGAGCGTGGCGCCCTGGCGAGCGAACTCGTGTGCGGCGGCCCTCCCGATGCCGCTCGATGCTCCGGTGATGACGACGATCTTCCCGCGGTACCGATGTCCCATGTGTCCTTGGTACCCGGCCGTGGTCCGTTCCCGCACAGCCGGGTCGTACCCCTGCACGCGGTGCGAAGATGGAGCATGCGCAAGGACGACCTGACCGTCGACGAAGCCGCGGTCATCGCCGAGCACGCCCGCTCCGGTGCCCTCGACGTCGACGACCCCGAGGTGCGGAAGGTCGTCGAGCAGGCGAACCGGGTACTGGTCCGTGCGCAGATGTGGGGCGAGGAGCGGAGCCCGAAGCTGCGGCGTCGCCGACGACTCATCGCGGTCGGGGCCCTCGTGATGGTGCTCGTCTGGGTCGCGGGACTGCTCGTGCCGCTGGCGATGCGCTTCGGCTGACGGGTCCGTCGGCGCCGGCTGCGGTGTGCGCGGGGCGGATCAATCACGGTGCGGCCCTGGTCTGACTCGTCCGGATGGTGCATGATCCGACGACCACACCACCATCGCGCTGCAGGGAGCACGACATGGACCAGCACATCGATCGACGGCGCTTCATGACGCTCGGACTCGCCGGAGCCGCGACGACCGCCCTCGGCGCGACCGCGATCGGCGCGGACGGGTCGGCGCAGGCGGCGACCACGGCGGCGGCTGCCGCCCCCGTGCTGCTCGCCGCCGACGAGTTCGACGGCCCGGCCGGCAGCGCGCCGAACCCGGGGATCTGGCGGTACGACCTGGGTGCCGGCGGCTGGGGCAACGCCGAGTTGCAGACCTACACGGACTCGCGGCGGAACGCGGCGCTCGACGGTGCCGGCAACCTCGTCATCACCGCACGCCGCGAGGCCGACGGCTCGTTCTCGTCGGCCCGGCTGAAGTCCGAGAGCACCTACACCGCGCAGTACGGCCGCATCGAGGCGCGGATCCGCATCCCCCGCGGCCAGGGCATCTGGCCGGCGTTCTGGATGCTCGGCGCGGACATCGGGCGGGTCGGGTGGCCGGCGTGCGGGGAGATCGACGTGATGGAGAACGTCGGGTACGAGCCGGGGATCGTGCACGGCACGGTGCACGGGCCCGGGTACTCAGGAGCACAGGGCATCTCGGCGGCGTACACGGCTCCGTCCGGAGCAGCGTTCGCCGACGACTTCCACGTGTACGGGGTCGACTGGCGCCCCGGCTCCATCACCTGGACGGTCGACGGTGTCGCGTACCGGACGGTCACCCGGGCCGACATCGGCTCCGACCCGTGGGTGTTCGACAAGCCGTTCTTCGTGATCCTCAACGTCGCGGTCGGCGGGAACTGGCCGGGATCGCCCGACGCCTCGACGCGGTTCCCGCAGCCGATGACGGTCGACTGGCTGCGGGTCCACCAGAACGGCTAGCCGGGTCGCCCACGCCGTGACCGGGCTCGTCCCCGTCAGGCCGCGCTCGTCCGCGTCAGGGACGGCGGTTCGCGCGGGCGACGAGCCACAGGTAGGTGCTGTGCCCGACCAGGGCGAGTCCGAAGAACACCGCGGCGACCGCGTAGACCCGGTCGAGCTTGCCCTGCCCGATCACGAGCATCACGACGCAGAACGCGACGGCGATCGCGAGGACACCGACCTGCACGGTCGACCAGATCCGTCGGAAGCGCGGCATGCCCGTCTCGTTCACGCCACCCATTCTGCCCGATGCCGTCAGTGCTTCTCCGGGTCGTGGCCCCAGTTCATGAGCGAGTACCGCCAGGGGGTGTCGTGCACGTCGCCCTCGGGCCGCTGCTCCGAGTGCCGGGCGACGTAGCCGACGACCTTCCGCATGTGCGCCAGGTCGTCGTCGGTGCGGTCGGCCCGGTGCTTCTCGAGTATCCGGATGATGTGCCGACCGCTCTCGTGCCCGGTCGATTCGCCCCCGCCGGAGGGCTTCTGCCCGACGGCCTTCGACTCGTCGGTGTCGAGCCACTTCCGCAGCTCGGTGGCGGTCATGTTCACCACGTCGTCGAAGTCGGCCCGGGTCTGCTCGTCGTCGTGCTCGCTCATGCGGTCGAGCCAACCCGGCGGTGCTGGACGACTGCGCAGGACGGACGCGGCTCCGACCGTGCCCAGCCCCTCACGCGTTTCCTGACCCTGCGAACCCCGCACCCGAACAGGAAGAGGCATCACATGCGCGCAGTCGTGTGGCACGGCATCGGCGACATCCGGCTCGACGAGGTCCCGAAACCGACGATCCAGGACCCGGAGGACGCGATCGTCCGGATCACCCGCAGTGCCATCTGCGGCACCGATCTGCACTTCGTCCGCGGCACCATGGCACCGATGGTCGAGGGCACGATCCTCGGCCACGAGGCCGTCGGCGTCGTCACCGAGGTCGGGGACGCGGTGCGCGGCTTCAGCCCCGGCGACCGCGTCGTGATCAACTCCACCGTGTCCTGCGGTGCCTGCCGGTACTGCCGGATGGGCAGGACCGCCCAGTGCGACCGCTCGAACAGCAACGGACCGCAGGCGGGCACCGCGTTCTTCGGCGGCCCCGCCTCGACCGGACCGGTCGACGGCATGCAGGCGGAGTACGTCCGCGTCCCGTGGGCCCGCAACACCATGCACCCGCTCCCGGACACCGTCTCCGACGAGCAGGCGATCCTGCTGTCCGACATCTTCCCCACGGGGTGGTTCGGCGCGGAGCTCGCGGGCGTCACGCGCGGTGACGTCGTGGTGGTGTTCGGCGCCGGGATCGTCGGACAGTTCGCGGCAGCCTCGGCGTACAAGCAGGGCGCGGCCCGCGTCATCGTCGTCGACGGCGAGGAGACCCGGCTCGCCGCCGCGCTCGCCCAGCACTGCGAGGTCGTCGACTACAACGCCGAAGACCCGGTCGAGACGATCATGTCGCTGACCGACGGCATCGGCGCGGACTGCGTGATCGACGCAGTCGGCGTGGACGCCGAGCGCCCGAAGCGCGGCCCGGCGGCGGTCGACCAGGACCAGGCGGAGGCGTTCGACGCCGAGGTCGCCGCGGTCGCGCCCGATGCCGCACCCGACGGCTTCGGTGAGCAGCAGCAGTGGAAGCCCGGTGACGGCCCCTCGCAGGTGGCTCGCTGGGCGGTGTCGAGCGTGGCGAAGTACGGCCGCATCGGGATCATCGGGGTGTACGGACCCACGGCCGAGCACTACCCGATCGGCGAGGCGATGCTCAAGAACCTGACCGTGCGGATGGGAAACTGCGACCACCACTCCGTCACCCCGCCGCTGATCGACATGGTGGCCGCCGGACAGTTCGACCCGACGGCCCTGATCACCGAGCACGAGCCGATCACCGACGCGATCGGTGCCTACGAGGCGTTCGACCGGCGCGAACCCGGCTGGATCAAGGTCGAGCTCGGCACCTCCTGACCGGAACGCGCTGCACCGGACCGCGACGACACCGGGTGGGAATGGAACGTCCCCGCCCGGTGTCGAACTCTGCACCGACCACGAAGGAGCCCACCATGAGCCTCGACCTCCACAAGAGCACCGGCGCCGGAACCGTCACCGACGAGCGCGCCTGCCTGCCGAAGCCCGTCCTGCCCAGCCTGCACGACGAGCGCACCCCGTCCTTCGGCCGCTGGCTCGGCCAGATCAACCACACCGACTGACCCACCAGCGGAGCGAGGGCACCCACCGCCCGGACCCTCGCCGCGCACTGCTACCGTGCACCCATGTCCTGGGGCCGGCGGTACTACGCGCTGCAAGCCGTCGGCGGAGCGGCCTGGTGGATCGCCGTCGCGACGCTGCCGTGGATCCGCACGGCGACGCTCGGCTCGCTCGACCCGGTGCTGGTCGCCGTGTTCGACGTCCCGCTGTTCGTCGTCGCCTCGGCCCTCGCCGCCGCGGGAGTTCGGACCGCCGCGGTGGCCACGACGGTGTGGACCGCGCTGGTGCTCGTTGCCCTGAGCGTCTGGGCCACCGCGATCGGCGAGGCCGGCTGGGGCGTGCTGGTCATGCTGGCCGCCACGATCGGATCGACCCTCGCCCTCGCCCTCGTCCTGCTCGGACGGGTCCCGACGGAGTGGGTGACGAGCGGTCCGCTGCGGATCCGCACCGCTGACGCCGCGGCCCCGCGTTCCCGGCACGTCACCGCGACCGTGCTGCAGATCGTCGTCTTCTGGGGCCTGTTCCTCGGGGTGTTCCCCCTGGTGATCGCGTTCGCCGAGCACCGCTGGGGCCTGCACCTTCGCCTGCCGACACCCTCCGTCACCGCCCTCACCGTCGTCGGTGTGGTCGTGCTCCTGCTGGCGAGTGCGCTCGGCATCGCGTCGGCAGCGGCGATGTCGACGAAGGGCGAGGGCACGCCGCTGCCCTCGGCCACCGCGAACCGCCTGGTGGTCGCCGGGCCGTACCGGTCGGTGCGGAACCCGATGGCCCTGGCCGGCATCGCCCAGGGGGTCGCCGTCGGCCTGCTGCTGTCGTCGTGGCTGGTCGTCGTCTACGCGGTCGCCGGTTCCGTGGTCTGGAACTGCATCGTCCGCCCGCTCGAGGAATCCGACCTTCAGGAACGGTTCGGCGACGACTTCCGCCGCTACGCCGAGCAGGTCCGGTGCTGGGTGCCGCGGTGGCCGGTGCCGGCGCGCGTGGGTTCGGTGCCGCTCAGCTCGTCGCGCCGCTGATGTTGACGAGCCACGACACCCCGTGGCGGTCGGTCAGCATCCCGAACGTGTCACCCCAGGGCGCCGCGGTGAGCGGTTCGACGATCGTGGCGCCCTGGGCGAGGCCGTTCCACCAGCGTGTCAGCAGTTCGTGGTCGTCACCGCTGAGGGACAGCGAGATGCTGCTCTCGGCCGGCGTGGGCATGCCGGACGGCGCGTCCGAGGCCATCAGGAGCAGGCCCTGGTCGCCGTCGAGCTGGCCGTGCATCACCTTGTCGGCGTCGGCGGGGTCCTGGCTCATGCCGGCTTCACCGAACGTGCCGATCGTGAGCGTGCCGCCGAAGACCGAGTGGTAGAACTCGAGCGCTTCGCGGGCGCCGCTCCGGAACCCGAGGTAGGGGTTGAGGCGAACGGTCATGACGGTCTCCCTCGTCCTGCGCGGGCGCCGTCGCCCGCGTCGTGATCATCGTGGCAGAGCGCGCGTCGCCGCGGAAGGAGACGCCGTCGTCTTCCTTCGGCGCCGCCAGGTCGTCGAGACGCCTCCACATTCGGCGGCGTCTCGACGACGGCACGGCGTCGCAGCAACACGCCGGCGTGTCCGAAGCAGCACCAGCGCCGGACGGGAGGCGCGTGGCGGCGCCGCCACGCGCCTCCAGTCCGTCACGCGGCGGGGTCCACCACCGCCGGTCGCGCGGACGGGGCGAGCTCGCGGATCCGTCGTGGCTGCGTGTCCGTGCAGCGCAAACGTAGGGCGACGATCATCGGCGATCGGCCGGACGGCGGGCGGTTGCGGGATTCTTGCGGGGCCGCGCGGCTGCTCGTCTACGGGCGGGCGCCGTCGCGCGCGGTGGACGCCGTGTGCCGGGGCAGCTCGCCGAACTCCTCGCGGTAGCTCCCCGCGAACCGGCCGAGGTGGGCGAACCCGGTGGCCCGAGCGATCTCGGCGATGCTCCGCCCGTCGCCCGACTCGAGCTGTTCGCGGGCGAGCAGCAGCCGGATGCGGCGCAGGTACATGGTCGGGGTGATGCCGTGGTGCCGCTGGAACGCCGCCTGCACGCCGCGCACGCTCAGGCCGGCGGCCTCGGCGACGTCGTCGACGGTGATCGGCTCGGTGGCGTGCTCGAGCAGGAAGGTCTCGGCACGGGCGAAGCGGGCGGTGGCGGCCATCGCCGGCTCGTACTGCCCGACGGGCCAGTGCGGGATCGCGGTGAGCAGACCACCGGCGGCGAAGCGCGCGAGTTCCCGCTCGCGTTCGATCGGGACGGCGTCCGGTCCGGCCAGCACCTCTTGTGCGACGGACCGGACCATGAGCCACCAGGCAGCGAGCGGCGCGCCCTCGGGGACGTGCCGCGGACGGAACTCGATGGGACCGGGGGCCCAGTCGCCGCGCTCGGCCGCGACCTGCTCGACGATCGAGCGGTCGATGCGCAGGACGTCCTTGTTGCAGGCGATCCAGCGGAAGCGCTGGGGGCCCTGGCGGAAGAGCGTCGGGCGGCCGATCTTCACGGGGTTCTCGTCGAGCTGGGCGACCCCGGACTTCATCCAGAAGATCATCACCGCGCTGCCCGGCTCGATCGCGCCGCTCAGGACCCCGGTGCAGCGGGTCGACTCGAGCGACAGCAGTGCGGTCCCGCGCACGCGCTCCTCGAACACGAACTCGGCGTCCGTCGGTTCGACCGACAGTCCGTGGGTGATGTGCGTCCGAGCCATCGCCTCGGCCGCGACCGACGGCTCGGCGGTCTGGATCTCCCGCTGCATGCGGTGCATCGTCTCGGGCACGTGACGATCCTCCCGACAACTCGGCGTCTGCGCAACGCGCGACGCGCCGCGTTCCTGTACGGCGACCAGCCGGCGCGCTGTTGGCTGTGCTGCAGGAGGTCGAACATGAAGTACATCCAGTACGACCGCTCGACGATCCTGACGAGCGACGACGTGGCCGACGCCGTGATCGAGTACGCCGCTGCCCTGGCCGGGGGGAGCCGGGCGGACACCGTGGCGATCCCTGCCGTGGCCGCCGACGGCACCATGACGACCACCAAGGTGCTGATCGGTCCGTCGAGCCAGCTCGTCGTCGAGGACGCCGAGGAGGACGAACTCGAGGGTGAGGACACCGTGTTCGTGGCGCGGCTGCGCGCCGCCGCGCTGACGTTCGACCACGACGAGGTGATCCACGCGGACACCCGGTCGGACCTGACCGAGGGGCCGGTGGCGTAGGGAGCAACCCTGCGGAGCGCCTGCGCAGCGCCGGCTCAGCGCCCGAAGTCCGGCGGCGACGCGTTGGTGTCGACGGCGAGCACGGCCTCGGTGCGCCGACCGAGTTCGAGCAGGAAGGCCTCGCCCTCGGGTTCGAGGACGTCGTCCGGCGCGGGCTCCACGGCGACCGGGATCGCCGGGGCCAGCAGCACCTCGACGGTGCTCGCCACCCCGAAGTCGTCCGCGGTCGGGATCGACACGACGTCGCTCAGCCGGCTCTGGTGCAGTGCGGCCGCGTACCGGATCACCGCTTCCGCGATCGTGTCGCTCGTCAGGACACGGACGGTGCCCGCGTAGTTCACGTACTTCACACTTGCTCCCTGGTGAAGAGGAGCATCCGTCGCGGTGACGGTTCCCTGATCCGGTGCCACGGTAGGCCGCCGTCGCGCGCGGCACACATCTTCGCTTTCCGGATGGGGTACGCCCGGAGCCTGAGCCGGTGCCCAGTGGGGGTCGCAGACGATCGGGGACGTCCAGGGAAACCGACCACAGGGAGAGACATGACCGAGCAGCAGCAGCCCCCGGGGAGCGAGCAGGAACTCACGCCGAAGGCCGACCACGGCGAGGAGTCGTACCGCGGCTCCGGCAAGCTCACCGGCAAGCGTGCCGTCATCACCGGCGGGGACAGCGGGATCGGGAAGGCCGTCGCGATCGCGTTCGCCCGCGAGGGTGCGGACGTCCTGATCAGCTACCTGCCGCAAGAAGAGGACGACGCGCAGGACACGAAGCGCTGGATCGAGGAAGCCGGTCGGAAGGCCGTGCTGTTCCCGGGCGACGTGAGCGATCCCGCGTACTGCCGATCGGTCATCGACCAGGCGGTCTCGGAGCTCGGCGGGCTCGACGTCCTCGTGAACAACGCCGCCTACCAGATGACCCACGAGACGATCGAGGAGATCAGCGACGAGGAGTGGGACCACACCCTCGCGACGAACCTCAGCGCCTACTTCCACCTCGTCAAGGCTGCACTGCCGCACCTGGGCCCGGGGTCGTCGATCATCGGGTCCAGCTCGGTGAACTCCGACAACCCGAAGCCGAACCTCGCCCCCTACGACGTCACGAAGGCCGGCGTCGCGAACCTGTCGGCAGCGCTCGCGCAGCTGCTCGGGGACCGCGGGATCCGCGTGAACAGCGTCGCCCCCGGGCCGATCTGGACGCCGCTGATCCCGTCGACCATGCCGCCGGAGGAGGTCGAGCAGTTCGGCAAGCAGTCGCCGCTCGGCCGTCCCGGCCAGCCGGCCGAGCTCGCACCCGTCTACGTGCTGCTCGCCAGTGACGACGGCAGCTACGTCTCCGGCGCGCGGGTCGCCGTCACCGGCGGCACCCCGATCCTGTGACGGGACGCCGGTCCGGCAACGGGACCAGGTGACGGGCGGGAGGCCCGGGGCACGACGTGCGCCGGGCCTCCCGTCCGTCGTCGGGGGACGCTCCTGGCTGAATCGCCGTCCACCGCGGGCGGCCTACGTTCAGGGCCATGTCCACGCGAGCGAAGACCGTCACGGCGCTGTTCGGCGCCGCCACCGTAGCCCTGCTGCTCACCGCCTGCGACCCCGGCGGAGCGCAGAACATCAACCCCGTCGGCAAGGTCCCCGGCTCCGAGGAGAAGTCCCAGTCGGCCCAGTGCGACGTGGCCGCCAGTGCCGCCGTCGACATGATCGACAAGGCGGTCGGGTCGCACGACACCACCGAGTTCGCGAACATCCAGAAGGGTGACGGCGGCTGGTACCTCGGTGCCGCGATCGTCCCCGCGGACAGCAACGACTCGAACGACGACGAGGTCACCATCTGGGCGACCACCGCCGACCCCACGGCCGACGACTTCGACGGCCCGCTGTACGCCGTGAACGACATCGCCAAGCAGGCCGTCGCCGATGAGACGACCACCACCTCGGACGCGCCGACGCCGTTCGCCGACGACTCGAAGGCCGCCGAGCAGGTCGAGAGCTGCGTCGTCGAGGCGTCCGACCGCTAGTCGTCGAACGACGTAACGTGGCCGATCAGCCCTCGGGCTGGTCGGCCACTTCCACGTCCACGTGGTGGTCGTCGCCGCCGTCGGCGCCTGCGGCTCCCGGGATCGGGCACCGCTGACCGGAGCGGACGACGCGGTCGAAGGTGCGAGGACGTCTGCCACGAGTTCGGGTCAGGAGCAGACGTCCTCGCGCTACGACGCCGTCGGGTTCGACGCGGTGGTCATGACGAGGCCAGCCCGGTAACGGGGGGTCGGGCACCCGCCGGTAGGGTCCGGCGGGGTAGCTTCCGGAGACTGTACGACGACCACGACTCAGACGTGCACAGCATCCGCCGGAACCGGACAGGACCGACCCGTCCCGATCCGTCGCCGCGCTCATCGACGAGGGTCCGGCGCACCGATCCGCCGTCCACGCCGACGCACGACCGCGAGCGTCCCGCCGACGGTGAGCATCGCGACGGCGAGCACCGCGACGGGCAGCGGATCGGCTCCCGTGGCGGCCAGGGCGCCCGTCCCGCCACCGGGCTCGACACCGGCGTTCGGCGCCGTGTCGACGCCACCGTCCGTGCCGGGTCCTCCGTCGTCGCCCTGGTCGCCCGTGCCGATCCCTCCCGGTCCGGGGGTCGGGCCGCCGGAGCCGCCACCGCCACCGCCACCGGGCTCGCCGTCACCGGGGTCGCCGGTGCCAGGACCACCGCCGTCGCCTCCGCCCCCGTCGTCCGGCACCGCCGTGTTCACGATGGCGCAGACCACGTCATCGCCGTCCGCGACCGTGACGACCCCGTCGGTCACCGGCGCGCCGGTGCAGGTCCAGTCCCCCGCCTCGTAGCCGTCGGGGCCGCCCGACTCCGTCAGCGTGTAGTCCCCCGGCGGCACCGGTCGACCAGTCACCGCATCGCTGCCCGACGTGCCGGAGACCGTGGTCGGTCCGGTCGCGGTCAGGGTCCAGTCGCCCGGGTCCGCGTCGCCGCCGACGACCTGCTTGACCAGGGTGAGGTCCCCCTCGACGGCGTCGGTCGACAGGCAGGACACCGTCGTCGAGAACGGGAACCCGTGGATCTCGCGAGGCACCGGACCGGCGGCGGTCGGGACCCCGTGCGTGAACGACGCCGCGACGACGTTGCCCTCGACGTTCTGCGTCACGTCCCACCGCAGGTGCGCCCGGGGAGCGTAGATCGTGCCCTCGAGGACGTCGGCACCGGTGACGTGCACGGTGGTCGCATCCGGGAAGTTCCAGAGCACGAACGGCGCGTGCGCGTTCGTCAGGTTCGCCAGGTTCGGGACGGAACCGTCGAAGGTCGTCCCGGTGACGTTCACGACGAGCGGCGATCCGGGGCCGGGCAGACCGTCGAAGGTCAGCAGGTCGAGGGCGTCGAGGTCCTCGGCCGCCACCGTCAGCACGTTCGTGACGCCGGGCTGGACGTCGGCGTACGCGGCCGTCCCCGGCGCGATCGGCGTCGCCAGGGGCGCGCCTGCGGCGTCGTGGAGCACGGTCGTCACCGGGCACGTCCCGAGGTCGGCGGACAGGGACCGGTAGCGGGCGAAGGACGACGCGAAGTCCAGCACCGACGGGTCGGCCATCGTCGGGACGGAGCTCGCGGGCTGCCGGGTGGTCCCCTCGATGCGGGGGAACGTCTCGGCGGTGGTGCCCTCCGGAGCGAGCCGGTAGTCGATCGTCGCGCCGTTCTGGTCGGTGTCGAAGGCGTCGTAGGTCGCCGTGTCGCCGACGTGGGCGTACCCGCCGTTCAGCACGCGGAGGACGGCCGACTGCTCCGACGGGAACCGGATGCCGCCGTCGACGTACAGGAACGTGGGACGGCTCTCCCCCGGCAGGGTCAGGGCGTTCGCGGGCGGGTTGCCCGCACCGATGTTGTAGCTGGTCTCGAAGGCCAGGTCACCGCCGGCGGCGAGCGTGCCCTCGGCCTCGTCCGCTGCGAGTTCGACGTCGCCCTCGACGAAGACCAGGAACCCCTGGTTCGCCGGGTGCCCGTCCACCGGCACGGTGACGGGGTTGACGGGCGGGACGTCGGCCGCCGCGGCCGGCTCGGACACGAGCAGGGCTGCCGGCACCACCAGGGCTGCCGGAACGAGCAGTGCGGCGACACCGAGCACCGCGGCCCCGTGGCGCTCTCGCGCCGTCACGGTGTCCCTGATCCAGGCCATGCGGCCGCCTTCGCCCTCGGGGCCCCTGCCTGCCCCGTTGGCCGACAAGGTAAACCGCCCTCACCTCCGGCGCTCCCAGGAACGCGCGCGCCGCCGTGCACACACCACGGACCGGACGGGAGGCTCGGTGCAGGCCCGCCCCGTGCCTCCCGTCCGCAGTCGGCGGAGCAAGGAGAACGCCCCGATGAGGAGGGGGATCTCATCGGGGCGTTCCGTTCGTGGGCCGCGTCAGGCGGCGAGGCGCGCAGCGAGCGCGGTGGCGCGGGACTTCAGGTCCGCGTAGGTGGCCTCGTACGCGTCCGCCGTGCCGACGCGCGAGGGGTTCGGCAGCGACCAGTGCAGGCTGTCGCCGTCGTCGATCGACTCGTGCGCGCGGTCGCAGACCGTGACGACCAGGTCGCCGTCGGCGACGAGGTCGCGGAAGGCACGCGGGACGTGGCGGCCGAGGTCCAGGCCGTGGCGTTCGCCGACGGCGGCCGCCCCGGGTGCGATGGCGGCCGCGGGACGCGTCCCGCCCGACAGCGAGCCGATCTCGCTGACCTGCGTCCAGACGCCCGCGGCCAGCGGGGAGCGCGCGGAGTTGCCGGTGCAGACGAACAGCACGCGGGACACCGGGCCCGGCACCGCTGCCGAACCGTGCGGGACACCGCTCGGCTCGAGGTGCAGGTAGCTGCGTCGCCCGTCGCCGTCGGAGCGGCGTCGCGTGACCAGACCGGCCTGCTCGAGGACGCGCAGGTGGTGCGCCAGGAGCGGCCCGGAGAGCCCGAGGGCGGCCCGCACCTCGCTCGGGCTGGCGTCGGACGCGGCGAGCAGGTCGACGATCGCCAGGCGGGCGACGTCGCCGAGGGCGGCATGCTGCGCCGCACGCCGCTCGAGGTCCTGCCGCCGAGTGTTCATCGGTTCAATGTTGACTGAACCATCTGCCGTCGTCAAGATGAGCGGGTGACGACGAGCCTCGAGCCCCTGCGGTCGTCCGCGGGATCGGTGTTCCTGGTGTTCCTGCGGCTCGGGCTGACCTCGTTCGGCGGGCCGGTCGCACACCTCGGGTACTTCCGCGAGGCCTTCGTGGTGCGTCGCCGCTGGCTGCGGGACGATGCCTACGCCGACCTCGTCGCACTGTGCCAGTTCCTGCCCGGACCGGCGTCGAGCCAGGTCGGGATGGCACTCGGGCTGCAGCGCGCCGGACTGCTCGGACTCCTCGCCGCGTGGTGCGGCTTCACCCTGCCGTCCGCGGTGCTGCTCGTCGCGTTCGCCCTGCTGGTCTCCGGCACGCCCGACCTGGCCGACGCCGGGTGGCTGCTCGGACTGCAGGCGGCCGCTGCCGCGGTGGTGGCGCAGGCGGTGCTCGGCATGGCGCGCACACTCACACCGGACCGTCGTCGGGCGACCATCGCGGCCGCCGCCGCCATCGTGGTGCTGCTCGTCCCCGGCCCGGGGCCGCAGGTCGCGGTCATTGCGGCCTGCGGCGTGGCCGGCGTGCTGTGGCTCGGTCGGGTGGTCGGACCGGTCGAGGAGGTCACAGGCACCGAGGTCGCCGTGCGGCTCCCCCGCTGGGTCGCCGTGTCGGCGCTCGTCGCGTTCGCCGCCCTGCTCGTCGCGGCACCCGTCGCCGCGAGCGGCACCGGGGCCGTGCGCCTGTTCGGGGTCTTCGCACAGGCGGGCTCGCTCGTCTTCGGCGGCGGCCACGTCGTCCTGCCGTTGCTCGAGTCGCAGACCGTGACAACCCACCTGGTGGGCCATGCGGACTTCCTGGCCGGGTACGGCGCCGCACAGGCCGTGCCCGGGCCGCTGTTCACCTTCGCCGCCTACCTCGGCGCCGTCGCCGACGGCAGTCCGAGCGGGCTCGTCGGCGCCGCGGTGGCACTCGTCGCGATCTTCCTGCCGGCGGCACTCCTGGTGGTCGGCGCACTGCCGTTCTGGCACGTGCTCCGCGCTCTGCCGTGGGCCCGGCGCGTGCTGGCTGGCGTGAACGCGGGGGTCGTCGGGCTCCTCGCCGCGGCGCTCTGGGACCCGGTCATCACCGAGGGGGTCCGCTCGGCACCCGCACTGGCGCTCGCCGTGGCCGCCTTCATCGCCCTCACCCGCTGGTCCGCTCCCCCGTGGGCGGTCGTCATCGGAGCCGGCATGCTCGGCGCCGTCGTCCTCTGATCGGAGCACCTCGCATGCCCACCGTCCTGTTCGTCTGCGTCCACAACGCCGGCCGTTCCCAGATGGCCGCCGGCTTCCTGCAGCACCTGGCCGACGGCCGCGTCGACGTCCGGAGCGCCGGCTCCGAACCGGCCGACCAGCTCAACCCCGTGGTCGTCGCGGCGATGCTCGAGGAGGGCATCGACATCCGGAACGAGCAGCCGGCCCGGCTCAGCACCGATGCCGTCCGGACCGCCGACGTCGTCATCACGATGGGGTGCGGGGACGCCTGTCCGGTGTTCCCGGGCAAGCGCTACGAGGACTGGGAGCTGACCGACCCCGCGGGGCTCGACCTCGACGCCGTCCGGCCGATCCGCGACGACGTGCGCGCGCGGGTGCAGGACCTGCTCGCGGGGCTGGCGATCTCCTGACCGGCGGCGACCCCGCGTCTCAGGACGCGCGGCTCCGACGCGCCCGCTCCTTGATCGCGGTGATGACGGCCGTCTTCGCGTCGGCGTAGGCGTTCATGTCGTCCCAACTCCGGCCGAGCAGCTCCCGCTTGGTGCGCTCGTACAGCGCCCGGTCACAGGCGTCGGCGCGCAGGTGGTCACGGAGGAGCAGGTACTCGTCGACCGCCGTCGCGCCCCGCTCGTAGACGTGCGCGTGGACGTCACGGGCCGGCGTCCGGACCAGGCGGTGGCCCGCCTCGCGGACACGGAGCTCGTACCCGGCCGCCAGGAGCTGGTCGAGGTACGTGGCCTCGGCGGTGACGTCCGCGACGGCGACCACGATGTCGACGATCGGTTTCGCGGCCAGGCCGGGGACGGCCGTGGATCCGATGTGCTCGACGACCGGGGCGTCCGCGCCGGAGCCGGGGAGGGCCTCCAGGATGCGTCGCCGGTGGTCATCGAAGACCGCAGCCCACCCGCTGTCGGCGTGGTGCAGGGTCACGGTGACCGGTTCCGGGCCGCCGATGACCTCGACGGTCGTGACGTCCGGGCGGGTGTGGTCCTCGTCGTGGTGCTGCACCCGGCCATGATCGCAGCCGGCGGTCGCAGTCGCGTTCATCGAGCGCGTCAGAGCTTCGCGGGGAACGCCGATCCGCGACCGATGACGGTGAGGAGCGCCGCGACCGCCCCGAACACGATCATCACCACGGCGAGCACCAGCCCGTCGAAAGCCGTCAGCAGGGCGGCACCGAACAGACCGGCCGCGAAGATCGCGATGTTGAACGCGACCGGCAGGAACGCGCTCGCGACGTCGGCGTCCTCGCCGCCGGCGGTCGTCAGGGCGGCCTGCAGCTGCGTCGACGAACCGCCGAAGCCGATGCCCCACAGGCCCGCGGCCACCAGGACCGCGACCGGCGACGTGTGCCCCACGAGCAGCACCACGCCGGCCAGGACGAACAGGCCGACGCTGCCGTGCAGCAGGGGTCGGGGGTGCCGGTCGAGCAGGGCGCCGGTGACGACGACGCCGAGGATCGCGGCGATCCCGTAGACCAGCAGCACCAGCCCGGCGCTCAGGTCGGTGCCGGTCGCCCGCAGGTACGGCGAGATGTACGTGTAGATCGTGTTGTGCGCCACCATCCACGTCGCGATCACCGCGAGGATGACCGCGATGCCGCGGATCCGGAACGCCTTCACGACGGACAGCTTCGCGGCGCTCGTCTGCCCCCGGGCATCCGGCACGAACAGCGCGATCAGCGCCAGGACCACCACGCCGACCAGGCTCAGCCCGATGAACGACGACCGCCAGCCCAGGGCGTTGCCGATGAAGGACCCGAGCGGGGTGCCCAGCGCGAACCCCACCGGCGCGCCCGTCGAGACGATCGCGAGCGACACCCCGGCGGAGCGGGCCGGGCTGATCCGCCGGGCGTAGGTGGCGAACATGCCCCAGATCGTCCCCGACATCGCGCCGGCGACGAACCGGGTGACCAGCGCGACCGCGACGTCCGGCGCGAACGCGGTCAGGGTGTTCGCGACGAGCAGCACGGCGATGGCGGCCACGATGAGCGGCTTGCGACGGAACCCGCGGGTCAGGGCGATCGCCGGGACCGTGGCGATGACCGTGCCCATCGCGTACGCGCTGACGAACAGGCCGACCGTGCCCTCGCTCGTGCCCATCCCGTCGGCGATCGCGGGCAACAGCCCGGCCGGCATCGTCTCCATGGCGACGAGGAGGAACCCGATCGCGGCGAGCAGGGACAGCGGTAGCCAGGGCAGTCGGCCGTCGGTCGCCCGGTCGGTCGTGGGGAGGTCGGAGGTCGTCGTGGTCACGGACCGACGGTAGGGGCATCGTCCGGCGGACAGGGAGGTTCTGCAGGACCCCGTTTCGCCGGAGCCTCACTGCGTGGGTGGTGGTGGAGCTTCGATGGTGGTGTCCACGAACGAAGGGAGCCCCGATGCACATCCGCACCAGACGCCGGACCCCCCTGGGTCCGCTGGTCGCGCTGAGCCCGCTCGCGCTGGTGGTGGGGGCGCTCGCCGGGTGCAGCGGCGTCGAGCACGCGGAGACGCCTGCGTCTGCGTCGGCAACGACAGCTCCCACGATCACCACCCCGACGGAGGCCGACCCCGTGCGCATCACCATCGAACTCGACGGCGAGACCCTCACCGGCCGGTTGACCGAGAGTGCGACGGCGCGCGCGCTGGCCGCCCAGCTGCCGGCGACGCTGACGTTCTCCGACCACGGCGGGCAGGAGCAGATCGCTCGGCTCCCCGCGCCGCTCGACACCACCGGCGCCCCGAGCACGAGCGATGCGCCGGTGGGCACCATCGCCTACTACGTGCCGGACCAGTCGATCGTCCTGTACTACACGGACGTCGGCAGCTTCCCGGGGATCGTGCCGATCGGCGCCGTCGACGACGTCCAAGCGGTGCGCGACCTGCCGTCCGGCGCCGCGACCATCCGAGTCCGCGACTGATCCACGTCCGTCCGCCTGCCCTCCTGAACAGGAACACCGTGATCAGGACCGGCACGTTCCCGCCGACGAGGTGGTCTTGACTTTTTGGCTACGGCCATTAGCCTTTGAGTTACTACCCGTAGCCGAAGGAGCCACGTCATGCTCGAACACCTGGACACCGAGGGCGGCACGATCGCCTACGACCTCTCCGGATCAGGGCCGCTCGTGGTCCTCGCCCACGGCATGGGCGACAGCCGCCACTCCTACCGCTTCGTCGTGCCGGAGCTCGTCGCGGCCGGTTACCGGGTGGCGAACGTCGACCTCCGCGGGTGCGGCGACTCGAGCACCGGGTGGGCCGGCTACGAGCGCGCCGACATCGCACGCGACCTCGTCGCGGTCGCCCGTCACCTCGGTGGCCCGGCCGTGGTCGTCGGGCAGTCCATCAGCGGAGGTGCGGCGACGATCGCCGCGGCGACCGCCCCGGACCTGGTGGCGGGCATCGTCGAACTGGCGCCGTTCACGCGCAAGCAGTCCGTCGACCTGGGCGGACTCCTGCGCAACCGCCGACACCGCGCCGGCACCGTCCAGCTCGCGCGGGTCATGACGAACGGCAGCCTGCCCGGCTGGCTCGCGTACCTCGACATCGCGGTCCCCACCAAGCCCGCCGACTGGGCGACGGAGCGCAGCCGCATCGAAACGACCCTGCGGAAGCCGGAAAGGATGGCGGTCCTCCGTGCCATGACCCGCACCTCACCCGCCGACGCCGGCGAGCAGCTGGGCGCCGTCCGGTGCCCCGTGCTGGTCGTCGAGGGCAGTGCCGATCCGGATTGGGCCGTGCCCCGCGCCGAGGGCGAGCGGATCGTCGCCGACCTGCCGGACGGCCTCGGGGAACTCGCCGTGATCGACGGTGCCGGCCACTACCCCCACACCGAGACCCCGACTGCGGTCCTCACCCTGCTGCTGCCGTTCCTCGCCCGCACGCTGCCCGTCGCAGGTCCCGTTGCCTAGGGCGGGGCTCGACCCGGCAACCGTCACCGAGGCCGCGGCGACGCTGGCCGACGAGATCGGCCTGGCCCAGCTGAGCATGAGCGTCGTCGCCGACCGCCTCGGGGTGAAGGCGCCGTCGCTGTACAAGCACGTCGACGGACTCGGCGACCTCACCCGCAGGATCGCGATCCTCGGCGCGAACGAGCTCGGCGACGCACTCCGCGACGCCATGCAGGGGCGCAGCGGTCGCAGGGCCCTCGAGGCGGCGGTGCAGACCGTGCGCCGGAGCGTCCAGGAGCACCCGGCGCGGTACCAGGCGGCCGTCAGCATCCGGCCGACCGGCGCCGAGGACCCCCTGGCGGTCGCACTCGGCCGCACCCTGGCGTCCTTCGCCGCGGCGCTCCGCGACTACCCGCTCGACCCGGGCGACGAGGTCCACGCGCTCCGGGTGCTCCGCAGCGTGCTGCACGGGTTCGCCACGATCGAGGCATCGGGCGGATTCCAGATGGACACGGACGTCGACGCGAGTGCCACGTGGATGGTCGACTTCCTGGATCGCGGGTTCCGTGCCGCGACGACACCGTGACCGTGACCACGGCGGCGCGCCCGTCGAGGCCCGTCGGTCACGACCCGCTCCGTGGCGGCCTGCGGTTCCTGGCGGAGCTCGTCGCGTGGGTGGCCGTGCCGTGGACGCTCTGGCCCCACTCGCCGGTGCTCGCGATCGCCGCCGTCCTGGTCCTCGTCGTGCCGCCCGCGGTCTTCGGCACCCCGGGCGATCGCCCCGGCGGCGACCCGCCCGTCGCGGCACCCGGAGCGGTGACGATCGGGTCGGTCCTCGCGCACCTGGTGGGGGCCGTCGTCGCGGCCTGGGCCGTGTGGCCGACAGCGGTCGCGATCGCCGTCACGGTCCTCTGCATCGCCGTCGTCGTCTCGGAACAGCCGCGGTGGCGGGCTCTGGTCGGCCGCGGTCGCTGAGCCGTTCGTCGGCTGTCGTCATGGCAGCAGCAGGCCGAAGCCCTCCCGCTCCGTGTGGTCGGCGAGGAGACCCAGTGGACGCGGCTCACCCCGGAGGCGTTGCGCCGGTGGCGGGAACGGCTCGTCGCGCTCCCGCCCGAGGAACGCGGCGAGATCGTCGACTGACCGGCGTCAGACCGCGATGACGTTCGGGGCGAACCGGCACCAGTAGTCCGTGATCGGCCCGTCGGACTCACGGATGCCGACGCCGAAGGACTCGCCGCCGACGACCCACGACCCGAGCACCGGGTGGTTGTGCCCGTTCGACCCCGGGAAGTCCGGGAGCTCGTGGTACTGCTGCCACACCCGTTCGGCCCCGGTGCCGGCGCGCCGGTACTCGCGACCGTTCGTCGTGACCGAACCGTCGGCCCGGTGCACCGCGATGCCGTCGCCCTCGCGCCCGAACACGGGCTTCACGACGAAGTCGCGCATGCCGTTCGGACCGTCCGCGAAGGCCGGCAGCAGGTTCGGGTGGCCGGGGAACAAGCGCCAGAGCGCGACGAGCAGCAGCTTGTTCGACAGGAACATCTTCCACGCCGGCTCGTACCAGCGGCCGAGCCGCCCGCGGTCGCTGACCAGGAAGGCGCCGAACTCCTGGTCGCCCTGCGCCCGGTCGTCCCCGGAGACGAGGTCCTCCCACGGGTACAGCTTGAAGAGGTTGCGGATCACCGGGTACTGGGTCCCCGGCTCGTCCCCCGGCAGCGTGAACACGCTCCGAGACGAACCGGCCGGCTCCTGGTCGCCGACGAACTGACGGGCCGTCGCGTGCCAGCCGATGTCCTTCATCTCGATGCCGGTGTGCTCCCACCCGGCCTCCCCCGCCAGGTCGCGCATGTAGGCCACCGTGTCCCAGTCCTCGCCCGCCGTGTCGAGGTCGGAGTGCGCCACGAACAGTCGGCCGCCGTCCTCGGCGCGCAGGGACTCGTGCAGCAGTGTCCGCCAGCGCGCAACCATCGCCTCGTGGATGCCGTTCCACTGGTCGGTACCGGCGGACAGTTCGCCGGTCGCGAGCCGGTCCTGCATCCAGTGCCACTGCGTGACCGATGCCTCGATCAACCCGGTCGGGGTGTCCCCGTTGTACTCGAGCATCTTGGCGGGTGAACCGTCCCCGGCGTAGGCCAGGTCGAACCGCGCGTACAGGTCGGGCTCCTCGTGCTCGAGCGACCAGGCGGCGAGGTCGAACCCGGCTCGTGTCAGGCCCAGCGTGCCGAGGGCGCCGGTGGCGAGGTACCGCGCGGCTTCGAGGCACATCCGGTGCAGTTCCTCGGTCTGCCGCTCGAGCGCCTCGACCTCCGGCAGCGTGAAGACGTACGCGGCGGTCTCGTTCCAGTACTCGACGGGCGTGCCGTCGTCGCGGACGGACCGCGAGTAGATCAGCCCCGTCTGCTGGATCCGGCGCCGCCAGTCCGGACGCTCGGGGAACTCGATGCGCTCCATCAGCCGCCGAACCCACCGTGTCCGCCGGCTCCGCCGAAGCCACCCTTGGTGACGGAGCTCCCACGGGACGAGACGCCGGCCTTCGCGGTCTTCCCGGCGGGCAGGGCGCTCGTGCCGCCGGAGACCGCTTCCCCCACACCGGGGACCCTGGTGGCACGGTTGGCGAAGAGCGGCAGGAAGTACCAGCCGGCGTGTCCGCCGTGGTTGTTGCAGTCGTCGTCCGGCAACCGCTTCTCGGTCGCGTTGTCGCGGCAGATCTTCGCGTAGTCGCTGTCGACGCCGGCTCCCTCGCCGCACCCGGTCAACGACGCTGCCAGGGCTGCGACCACCCCGATGGAGACGACACGGGAAGCACGGCGACGAACACTCACGAAGGGGAACAGTACCGCTCCCGACGAACCGGTGTCCGCGTCGGCGCGATCTCCACGCGCCAGGGACACGCCGATCAGCACCGTCCAGCGCACGACGTGCAGCACCGGCCCCCGAAGCGGCGGTGCCGATGCGCGCCCGGTTGCTGCCGGGATGACCGACGTGACCACGACCACGCGCCGCGCCGATCCCGACGCCGCTGTCGACGGCTTCGAAGGCGGCTGGTTCCGCATCGACGACGAGGTCGAGTTCCTGGACGACGTGGTGTGGCGACCCGCCGCGGGGACCGAACCGGGATCCGCTGCGGCTCCCGCTGCGGTCATCGTCCGTGGCGACCCCCGCGAGCACATCGGATCGACGCTGCCGCTCGCCCGGCTCGACGAACTCGACAGGCCGGCCACCGTCCCGGGGTCGGCACGACACGGACTGGAGGCCCGGTGCCAGCTGGCACCGGGCCTCCGGTCCGTGTCGTCTTCCGTCTCCTGCTCCGTCAGGCGACGACCACCTGCGCGTTGACCAGGATGTCGTGCAGGTCGGGACGGAGCGCATCCTGCGAGGTCGTCCGGACCTTCACGATGAGTGCTGCGCCGGGCTTGGCGAACGCCCGCGCCACGGTCGCCGACCAGGACCCGTCCGTGTTGTGCCCGGCGATCGACAGGAACTGCGCGGTCCCGCCGGTGATCGTCGGCAGGAGCTGCTCCTCGAGCCGGTCGGCCGGCAGCCCCGCGGCCGTGAACAGCTGCTCGGTGGCTGCACGGTCCCCGATCGTCGGGTCGAGGTCGGTGAGCCGCTGCTGCGTGATCGTCGCCACGGAGCCCTCTGCGTTCGTGTACTCCCGCGACCCGGTGGTCGGGTCCTCGCCGGTCTGCTCCCAGCCGTCGAGCGCCGAGACCTGGAGCCCGAACGCGGGCAGCATGCTCGCCGAGAGCGCGTCGCCGTCCTCGAACGTGAGGTCCTTCGTGGCGGAGTCGGCGGTGGCTGGCGCGGTCGGCGTCTCCGTCGGTGCCTGTGTCGGCGCTTGTGTCGGCGCCGGCGACTGCGTTGCGGCCCGCTCCGTCCCCGGTGCCGTGGTGCCGGTTCCGGCGCAGCCGGAGAGTGCGAGCACGACGATCACGGTCGCCGTCCCCGCGGTGGTGATCCTGGATGTGATGGACATGTGGTTCCCCCTCGGATCACACCGTGCGCCCCGTGCACCGGTCGGTCCGCCTGGAAGCCTACGGTGCACAGGACTGCGGCCACCACGTGACCACGGGTCATTCGTCGGCGTCGAACCGTGCCTGGTGCGCGGTGACGTCGTCACGGTGGGCCTCCGACCAGCGCTTGAGCTGGCGGACGGTCTCGTGCAGCGACAGTCCGAGTGCGGTGAGCTCGTAGGTCACGGACACGGGGACCGTCGCGATCGCGGTCCGGGCGACGAGGCCGTCGCGCTCGAGGGACCGGAGCGTCTGCGTCAACATCTTCGGGCTCACCCCGGCGAGCACCCGCGCGAGCTCGGAGTACCGCATCGGGCGCGGGTCGCCGTCGCAGTCGGGACCGCTCCCGAGTGCGGACAGCACCAGGGTGACCCACTTTCCGGAGACCCTGCCGAGGAGCTGCTGACTGGGGCACGCCGCGAGGAACGCGTTGTACTCCGCCTTCGCCGTGGCCTTCTTCTCCGCTGCGGTCATCGTCGCCATGGCGTCCTCCGGGTACCTACGCACTTCTGGGTAACTCCTTCCCATCAGGAAGCAGCTTGCCCAGAGTGGATCACGTACCGCAGATCCACAAGACCGTGAAGGGCACCCCATGACCAACACCACCACCGCGGGACTCCCCGGCGGCACCTGGACACTCGGCGATCGCGTCGTCAGCCGGTTCGGGTACGGCGCGATGCAACTCGCCGGCCCCTGGGTCGTCGGCCCGCCGAAAGACCACGACGGCGCGATCGCGACCCTCCGCGAAGCAGTCGCAAGCGGCATCACCCACGTCGACACTTCCGAGACGTACGGCCCACGGGTCGTGAACGACCTGATCCGCGAGGCCTTGCACCCCTACCGGTCCGACCTGCTCATCGCGACCAAGGCGGGCGGGCGACGGGACCCGCAGGGCGGCTGGCCGGCCGCCCGGAAGCCGGACGAGATCCGGGCGCAGATCGACGACAACCTCGAGACCCTCGGAGTCGACGTGCTCGACCTCGTGCACCTGCGAGCAGGTGACGCGCAGGGACCCGTGGAGGAACGGATCGCCGAGGCCTTCGAGACGCTGGTCGACCTGCAGCAGCAGGGGGTGGTCCGGCACCTCGGGATGAGCAACGCGACTGCCGACCAGGTCGCGGAAGCACGGACGATCGCCCCGATCGTGTCGGTGCAGAACGGCTACAACCTGGCGAACCGCCAGGACGACGAACTCATCGACCGGCTCGCGTCCGACGGCATCGCCTACATCCCGTTCTTCCCCCTCGGCGGCTTCGCGCCGCTGCAGTCCGAGGCACTCGCACGGGTCGCCGCCCGGCTCGGAGCAACGTCGATGTCCGTCGCGCTCGCCTGGCTGCTGCAGCGCTCCCCGAACGTGCTGCTCATCCCGGGCACGTCCTCGGTGGCGCACCTGCGCGAGAACATCGCCGGTGCGGCGATCACGCTGTCAGAGGACGACGTGCGGGAACTCGACCAGATCTCGGGGTGATCCGCGGTGCCGGGCGTTCGCTCGCGCGGCGTCCGGCACCGGCCGGCCAGGTTGCGCCGGTGTTCTTCTCCCCCCCCCCCCCCCGAGGGCGCCGATGTGGTCCTGACGAAACGACAGTACGAGTTGGCGCTGGCCGCTCGGCAGGTGGGCCGGCTTGCCGCAGCCGCAGCGGTCGTCCTCGCTCTCGCCGCGATCACTCTGACCTACCAGACACGCAGAGCCTCTCGCGTTCGATGACGATCGCCGATCGAGACATGGCCCTCCCGGGGTGACGGCAACGCGTCGGGCCGCGCCCGGCGGCTCGCGGCGACACTGGGGAGCAACTCAACGCTGGGCCGCAGGCCGCACGACGATCGCGTTCACGTCGACGTCGGGTCGCTCGGCCACCGCGTAGGAGACGGCCCGGGCGATCGCGTCGGCGGAGATCGACTCGGCACGGTAGACGACCATCGCGGCGGCGGCGGAGGCGTCGGTGATCGTTGCGGCGAGCTCGGACTCGGTGACTCCGGGCGACACGGTGGTGACACGGATTCCACGCGGTGACTCCTGACGCAGCCCCTCGGTGATCGCCCGTGCTGCGAACTTCGTCCCGCAGTAGACGGCAGCCGTGGGCGAGACGTCGTAGGCGCCGACGGACGCTATCGTCACGACGTGGCCCGTGCCCTGCGCGAGCATGGTGGGCAGTGTCGCCGCGATGCTGTGGAGGAGGCCGCGGACGTTGACGTCGATCATCGTGTCCCACTCGTCGACGAGGCCTGCGGCAAGGGGCGACAACGGCATCACGCCGGCGTTCGCGACGAGCACGTCGATCCGCCCGAAGCGTGCCCGGGCAGCAGCCGCGAACTCCTGCACCGAGGCGAGGGCGGTGACGTCGAGCGGCACTGCCATCGCCGTACCGCCCGCCCCCTCGATCTCGGTGACGAGTTCGTCGAGCCGGTCGGTGCGCCGGGCCCCGAGCACGACGGGGTGGCCGGCCGCGGCGAGGCGGATCGCCGTCGCGCGACCGATGCCACTCGAGGCGCCCGTCACGAGGACGACCTTCCGTCGGTGCAGCACCATGCCCGCGTGGTGCAGGACGTCGTCCCTGAAGTCGCCGTCCGCGGTGAAGCCGGTGTCGTCTCGGTAGTCGATGTGGTCTCCGTCGACCTCGTAGGTGCCCACGTAGGCCGCCTCACGGTCACCTCGGGCCTCCACGTAGCGGCCGTCGGGCCGCAGCTCGTGGCGGATCCGGCCATCGGCGGTGACCCAGAGGCCGAGGTATGGGTGAACGGGTTGGGGTGCGCTGCTGGTGTCCATGCTCCGAGCCTCGACGCCGTGCAGCCCCCGACCATCGCCCTGTCCTGCCGGGGTGCGGCAGGACCAGGGAGGCGGAGCTCCTGCCACCTACCCTGGTCCCGTGCCCATGCCCGCCGACGACCTCACCCTCGCCGCGTACCTGCGCGCGGTCCGCGGCCGACTCGCCCCGGAGTCGCTCGGACTGCCAGGCGGAGGTGTCCGCCGCGTGCCCGGGCTCCGCCGCGAGGAACTCGCCGTGCTGGGCGGCCTCAGCGTCGACTACTACACGCGCCTCGAGCAAGGGCGGGAGGTGAGTCCCGGCGCCGCCGTGCTCGAGGGCATCGCCGACGGGCTCGAACTCGAGGGCGACGAGCGCGACCACCTGTTCTCGTTGGCAGGGCTGGTTGCTTCGCCGCGAGTCCCCCGCGTGGCGACGTCGGTGACGCCGGCTCTCGGGCAGCTGCTCGACTCGTGGTCGACACACCCCGCGTTCGTGATCGACCCCGCGCACGAGGTCGTCGCCGCGAACGCCCTGGCCCGTGCGGTGTACGCGACCTTCGGACGCTTCGACAACCTCGTGCGGATGACCTTCCTCGACCCGACGGCGCGGCACTTCCACGCCGACTGGGCCCGCGCCGCCGACGCAACCGTCGCGAGCCTGCGGGCGGCGAGCGCGGAGTTCGGGAGCGACCCGCGCCTCCTTCGTCTCGTCGCGGAAGTGAACGACGCCAGCCCGGAGTTCGCCGAACGGTGGAGCACGCAACGGGTACAGCGCAAGACGACCACCGCGAAGCGGTTCGAGCACGGGGAGGTCGGGCGGCTGGAGTTCGACGCCCACACCTTCGCCGTCCAGGGGTCACCCGGCCTGCAGCTCGTCGTCTACGGCTGCGAGGCCGGCTCGGCAACGGCGCGCGCGCTGATCCTGCTGTCCACCGGCACGGCAAGCACATCGAGGATCAACGAGCCGGCGGCGACCTCGAAGCCGACTGGCCGCGCCCCCTCAGCGACTGACGGATCGTCGGCCGGTCCCGGTGGCGGACCGGCCACGCGCTGAACCCGGGTCTTCTCGGTGGGCCCTGCCGGGATCGAACCGACGACATCCACGGTGTAAACGTGGCGCTCTACCAGCTGAGCTAAAGGCCCTCACGACGATCCTAGAGCGTCACGGCGGCCGATGAGGTTTAGCCCCAGACTTACTTTCGACGATATGAAGCTCTACGCTTAACCAATGCAGTCCGAGCCCGTGATCGCCGTGATCGTCGACCTGGTCGACTCCCGCACGCTCGAGGACCGCTCCGCAGCCCAGCACGACGTGGAGCGCGCGTTCGACAGTACCGCTGAGGTCACCGCGCTCGATCCCCTGCGCGCCACCGTCGGCGACGAGTTCCAGGTCATCTACGGCACGCTCACCGACGCCCTCGTGGCGACGACGGCCGCGACCCTCGCACTCCCCCCGACCGTGCAGATCCGCCTCGGCATCGGCCGGGGGCAGGTCCGGACGATCGGCACCGGCGGCGCCGGGCCGCTGCAGGACGGTCCGGGCTGGTGGTCGGCGCGGGACGCCATCAACGAGACCCACCGGCGCGAGGACGGCCGGACCGCGTTCCTGCGGTCCTGGTACCACGACGCCGACGACCGCCACGGAACGACGGAGCGACTCGTGAACGCCTACTTCCTCAGCCGCGACCACGTCGTCTCGCGACTCGCACCCCGCGCGCGCCGGATCGCACTCGGTCTGGTCCAGGGCCGCACGCAGGCGCAGATCGCCGCGGACGAGGGGATCACCCCGTCGGCGGTGTCCCAGTCCGTGCAGAAGTCGGGCGTCGCCGCCCTGGTCGAGGGCCTGCGCGTCCTCGGGGACGGGGGCCGCTGATGCTCGCCGGAGTCCTCCTGACCCTCGTCGGGCTCGCCGACGTCGTCCGCGCACGGACCGGGACCGACGCGGCACCACGGCGCGTGCTGACCACCACGGTGATCGTCCTGCTCTGGGCCGCCGTGACGGCTGTGGCGGTGCTCGGCCTCGGCCTCGCGGTCTGGTCGGTGCTGGTCACGGTCGTCCTCGCAGCCCTGTGGGTCGCGACCACGATCCCGGTGCGGTCCGGGGGCGCACCCGGCAGTGGCGCTCGGACACTCCCCTGGCTCCGCCGCTCCGGGTCCTGGCCGGCCGTCCTGCTCGCGGTCGCCGTCGCCGTGCTGCTGCTCGGGGCGCCGACTGCCGACGCGTCCGGCTTCGTGGTCGACTGGCACCGTGACGCCGGCCAGGCGTTCGTCGGGGCGGTCCCGCTCGCGGCGCTCGTCGCCGGCATCGGCTCCGCACTGTTCCTGGTCGACTCGGCCAACGTGGTCGTCGCCCAGGCGCTGCCGCCGGGGCTGTCGCCCGACGCACGGCCCGGCGCGGTGGCGGCCGAACCGACCCGCCGGAAGCGCTTCGGCTGGCGCCGCACCACCCGGGCAGGCGGAGCCGACGGGAACGCAGACGCCGACACGGACACGGACACGGACACGGACACGGACACGGACGGCACGGTCACCCTCAAGGGCGGACGCATGATCGGCCCGATCGAGCGCCTGCTGTTGGCCGGGTTCTCGCTGGCCGGCGCCTTCCCCGTCGTCGCCGCGCTGATCGCCGCGAAGGGGATCGTCCGCTTCCCCGAGATCCGCCGCGAGACGACCGGGTACCAGGCCGAGTACTTCCTGATCGGCAGCCTGGTGAGCTGGGCGATGGCCTTCGCCGCCGCAGGCATGTGCTGGTTGCTGGCACTGGGCTGACGAACGCACCCGGCCCCCGATCACCGCAGGTACGCTCTCCCCCGTGAACGGTGTCGGAGTCGGTGTCCTCGACGAAGCCGGGCGGCTCCGCCTGCTCGGTGCGGGTGTGACGGGCGCGGCCTTCGCCGTCGTCCTGGTCATGCTGGTCCTGTCCTCGTGGACCGAGGCGACCACCGCCGTCCTGGTCTCGGTCGGCATCCCGACCGCCGTCGCTGGTGCCGCGATCGCCGTCGTCCTGCAGCGCCGCGCCTGGCGCGCCGAGGGCGGCTACGAACGCTCGATCGCGGTGCGCGAGTGGATCGCCGAGGGCGAGGTCCCCGCGGGCGTCCCGGCGGACCAGTGGATCCCGCTCGTCCAGGCCCAAGCCGACCGTGAAGGCGCCGGCTGGGGCAAGGTCGTCCTCGGCGTGCTGTGGATCGCGATGACCTGGTCGATGCGCGACCAGCACGGCACGCTCATCACGACGATGCTCATCCTGCTGTGGAGCGCGATGGCCCTGTGGGCAGCCGTGTGGGTCATCCCCCGCGCCCGGGCGGCGCGAGCGCTCCTGCGCCGCGGCGTCTCCACGATCGGCTGAACCCCGCTCGGCTGAACCCCGCCCGGCTGAACCCCGCCCGCGCGCGCCTGACTACGCTCGGACCCATGCAGAGTCGCACCCTCGGCCGCACCGGCCGCTCCGTCTCCCCCATCGGTCTCGGCACCTGGCAGTTCGGCGGTGACTGGGGCCCCGTCTCCGAAGCCGACGCGAACGCCGTGATGGACGCCTCCGTCGAGTCGGGCGTCACCCTGTTCGACACCGCCGACGTCTACGGCGACGGCCGGAGCGAGCAGCTCATCGGCGCGTGGCGTGCCGCGAACCCCGACGTGCCGCTGACCATCACCACGAAGATGGGCCGTCGCGCCGACCAGGTCCCCGAGAACTACGTCGCCGCGAACTTCCGCGAGTGGGTGGACCGCTCGCGCCGCAACCTCGGGCAGGACACCCTCGACCTCGTGCAGCTGCACTGCCCGCCGACCCCGGTCTACGAGGACGACGCCGTCTACGACGCCCTCGACGCGCTGGTCGCCGACGGCTCGGTCGCCGCCTACGGCGTCAGCGTCGAGACCGCCGACCAGGCGCTCACGGCGATCGCCCGGCCCGGCGTCGCGAGCGTCCAGATCATCCTCAACGCGTTCCGGCTCAAGCCGCTCGACCGCGTGCTGCCGGCGGCCCTGGAGGCCGGGGTCGGCATCCTCGCGCGCGTCCCGTTGGCCTCGGGGCTGCTCTCCGGCAAGTACACGACCGACACGTCGTTCGCCGAGGGCGACCACCGCAACTACAACCGCCACGGCGAGGCCTTCGACCAGGGCGAGACCTTCAGCGGCGTCGACTACGACGACGGGGTGCGCGCCGCGCAGACCTTCGCGGCGTCCCTGCCGGACGCCGTCTCGGTCCCGCAGGCGGCGCTCGCGTGGATCATCGCGCAGGACGGCGTCACCGCGGCGATCCCCGGCGCCCGCAATCCGGAGCAGGCCCGGTCGAACGCCGCAGCCGGCGACCTGCCGCCGATCGAGGGACTGGACGCCACCGTGCACGACCTGTACGACACCTGGTTCCGCGCGAGCGTCCACGAACGCTGGTGAACCTGCGGAGCGTCGCGGTCACGGCGGCCGCACTCCTGCTGGTGTCCGGGTGTGCCGCACCCGGACAGGTCACCGCCCACGACGCTCCGCCCTGGCCACGCCCCACCGACCTGACGGGTCGCGCGGATTCCGCCGGGCTCCGGAACGTCTGGGGCGAACGACTCGCCGAGCACGTGCACACGCACCTGACGATCCTGGACGGCGACGAACCGGTGACCGTCCCCGCGAACGTCGGGCACTCGGACAGCCGGAAGTTCGCCGCGGAGATCCACACGCACGACACGTCGGGCATCGTGCACGTCGAGTCGCCGACGGAGCAGACGTTCACGCTCGGGCAGTTCTTCGACGAGTGGGGCGTCTCGCTCGGTCCGGAGCACGTCGGTGGCCTGCGCGGCGAACTGACGGTGTGGGTCGACGGGCACCGGCGGATCGGCAACCCGCGCTCGATCGAGCTGACGGACCTGCGCCAGATCGTCCTCGTCGTCACGACCGTCGGCGAGGTCCCGCACCTGCCGGCGCCCTTCGACTGGCCGCCCCAGTACGACTAGCGCCGGAACCGGCTCGGCTCAGGCCTCCTTCGCCGCGACCCACGACAGGTCGAGGTCCCACTGCGCGACCGACCCGGCCGGCAGCTGCCACACGTACTCGTTCTTGAGCTTCTTGCCGTCCTCGCGGAACGGCCCCGTCCGGTACGGGTAGAACGCCACCGTCGGCAGCGTGCCGGGCGGCGCCGTGCGGATCGCGTTCGAGAAGTCCTTGTTCAGCCGGCGCAGCTCCGCGATCACCTCACCCCGGGCGGCATCCGCGTCGAACCCGCCAGCACCCGAGGCGAGCTGGAACGCGATGTGCAGCTGCCGGTCACCGCGGTCGTCCTCGTAGCTGATCAGCCGGTGGTTCTCGACGGCCTCGAGCAGCTCCGGGTCGCCGTACACGACGTCCCGCACCACGTCGGGTGCGACGACGGCCCCGTTGTAGTCGACCGACAGGTCGGACCGGCCGTAGTGGAACAGCAACGGCAGGTCGAGCTCGGCCTCGGCGGCGAGCGCCGCGTGTCCGGTCGCCCGCAGCACGGACCGCAGCTCCTTCATCCGCACCACGTGTCCGCGGTCGTGGATGTTGTAGCGGATGCGTGGGCTGATGTTCTCGGAGCGGGCGATGGTGACGACGAGTTCGCCGAGGTCGTTCGTCTCGATCAGGTAGCCGAACGGGTTGAACTGGAAGACCATCGGCAGCACCCCGTACTCGCCCTGCTTGGTCAGGGCGGCGGAGAGTTCCGGTGACGCGGCGATCGCCCGGCGCAGCTGCACGCTGAACGGTGTCTCGATGCCGAGGTTGATCTCGAGGTCGCTCGCCCCGTAGGAGCCGAGCACGGCCTGCGCGTACTGCTCGATGTGGGCGCGCATGTTCTCGCTGATGCCCTCGCCCCCGAACGCGGCGACGATCGTGTACCGGCTCCAGTCGAGCCGGTCGTCCTCGAACAGGGCCTTCAGGAACGGTGGGTAGCTGCAGATGATGTAGGTGAAGTCGGTGCCGAACTCGCGCATCGTCTGCACGATCTTGTCGCGGTCCGGGCCGATCGACTTGATCATGGAGGACTCGGTGAGCGAGGCGGTCACGTTCATCCCGGTGGCCCATGCCCCGAGCGAGAAGGCGTTGAGCACGAAGGGCTGCTTCGACAGGTCCTTCGCGGTGCGGGAGAACCCGAGCTGCAGCAGCTGTCGGGTGGCCTGGCGTTCGTCGGGGCCGCGCACCCAGCTGGTCGGGGTGCCGCTCGACCCGCTGGACTCGTCGACGACGACTCCGCGTCGGGGCAGGCGTCCGTCGATGCAGCGCTCGGGGATGCTCCAGCGCTTGACGTAGGAGTCCTTGTCCATCTCGGGGAGTCCCGAGATCGCCGCGGCGATCCCGCCACGGGTGTCGAGCCGGGAGGCGCGTCCGGACTCCGCCAGGAACGCGCGGTACGCGGGGACCCGCTTCGCAGCCCGTTCCGCGGTTCGCCATGCGCGCCAGCGTCCGAGGGTCCAGCGGAGCGGCTCGATGCCCGGTGTGAGCAGGAGCTTGTGGGTGCCGACGCGGGGCATGAACAGCGCGACGAAGGTCTCGACGATCCTCACCACCGAGAACACCGCGGCGCGCTTCACCGGGTCCGCCCGACGGTCATCGCTGCTGCGGGTCGGCGGTGTGCCAGGGGTGGCGGGTCGCTGTGTCCGAAGCGGAACAGCATCCAGGCCATCCGCCCGTCGGACTCGTCGACGCCCGCGCGTTCCACGAACGCGGCGTGTGACCGCGGGTTGGTGATCACGGTCCCGAAGGGGTGCACGGCGATGCCGCGTGCGGAGAACTCGAGCCAGATGCGCATGAAGACCCGTCCGGCTTCGACGTACTCGGCCGGGGTGCTGAACGGTCCCTCGAGCCAGGCGAGCTGTCGGACGCCCCGCATGGTGGACAGGTACACCCTGCGGAAGACCCCGCCGATGCCCGGGGCCTGCCAGAGTCCGCGGTGCTCCATGGCGAACCGGAGCACCGGGCCGGGCATGAGCATCGTCTCGGCGGACAGCCCGTCGCCGGTGGCCGCTGCCTGTCGCTTCGAGAACCGCAGCCAGTGCAGGATCTCGTGGTGCACGGCGTCGTGCTGCAGGTCGTCGAACAGGGTCTCCTGGTTGACGCGCACGATCTCGTCGACGGTGGCCCGGTCGTCGGTGGTCCGGAAGCGCTGCCCGGCTGCCGACGCGATGTCGGACGCGGCCTCGATCGCGTCGGTGTCGACGAGCGTCGCGTCGTAGGGCCTGCGCGAGGTGCGCCGTGCGAGGAAGCCGGCCAGGGCCTCCCGGTCGTCCGCGGTGACCACGTGCGGACGCAACGTCACCGTGCCCAGCCGGTGCAGGTGGTCGTCCGCCGTCCCGTCGTGCCCCGGACCGTCGTCACCCGGACCCGCGCTGAGCCGACCGAAGTCCATCTCGGCGTGGTCGAGCCGTTCCTGCACGGTGAACCCGTGCGCCCGTGCCACCACGTCGAGCCCGGCCAGGAACACCCCGGCGCAGACGTGCCCGAACGGGATGCCGAACGACTCCGCCGGCAACCCCCGTCGCAGGTCGTAGAACACGGTCGCGGTGCGGTCGTCCTCGACGCGCACGACGATCGGTTGCGAGTTGTGCGGCGACGGGTAGTGCCGCGCGTCCTCGATGATGCCCGTCCACGGTGATGCCATCGTTCCCCCTCGGTGGTCCCTGGCGACGATCATACGAATCCCCTCGGCGCCCCATGCCCCTCGGGGAATGCGCTGTGGAGAACTCGTGCGTAGCCTGCTCCTCGTGATGACCATCCGCACCGGCACCGACCTCGCCGCGGTCGAGGACGTCGTCGACGCCGTGACGGCGCACGGCGAGCGGTACCTGGACCGGGTGTTCACCCTTCGGGAGCGCACCGACACCGGCGACGACCCGGAGCGGCTCGCTGCCCGGTTCGCGGGCAAGGAGGCCGTCGTGAAGCTGCTGCGGCCGGCTCCGGACCAGGCGATCCCGCTGCGTGACGTCGCCGTCGTGCTCGATGCCGGCGGGGCCCCGACCGTCGAGCTGTCCGGGGCGGCCGCGGCCCTGGCGGAGTCGATCGGGTGCGGCCCGATCGCGGTCTCGTTGGCACACGAACGGGGGCTCGCGGTGGCGACGGCGGTGGCCCTCTCGGAGCGCTGACCCGGTGCTCCGGACAGGGGTGCGGTTTCCCGCACCCGCACGGCGGTTTCCCGAGGGCCGTTCCTCTTTATGGTTGCCGTCATGGAACAGGACCCGAACCCCTCCAGCACCACCGCGACGATCGCCGACCCGGCCACCGACCGGGCCGTCCGTCGCGCCCTCGCCGAGCACGGCCGGCTGACGGTCGACGCGTGGGACGTCGCGTCGATCGCCGACCTCTACGCCCTCGGCCTGACCTCGCACGCCACCGTCAACGTGATGCTCGCGGTGGAGTCGGACCTCGACGTCGAGTTCCCCGACTCCGTGCTGAACCGGTCCACCTTCGCGAGCGTCGAGTCGATCACCGCCGCCGCGGAGCTCGCCTCGTGACCCTGGTCCTGCCCGCACCGTCGGTCATCGACCGCTTCGCCGAGCGTGCGAGCGCGGTGGCCGAGGTCGCCGCACAGTTCGCCGACGAGGTCGACCGCGACGCCCGGCCCCCGCGCGAGGCCATCGCCGCGATGCGGGAGTACGGCCTGCTCGCGGCAGCGGTGCCGACCGAGCACGGTGGCGAGGGTGCCTCCGTGTCCGAGCTCTCCACGATCGCGACCGAACTCGGCCGGGCCTGTGCCGCGACCGGCATGGTGTTCGCGATGCACCAGGGCCAGGTCATGGCGCTCTGGCGGCACGGCGGCGACGGTGCCGGCGTGCTCGAGACCATCGGGGCCGTCCGTGACGGGGCGCTCGTCGCATCGGCCACCACCGAGCGCGGCGTCGGCGGCGACGCCCGGCGTTCCACCTGTTCCATCGAGCCCACCGACGACGGCCGGATCCGCCTGCGCAAGGACGCGCCGGTGATCTCGTACGCCACCGAGGCCGACGCGGTGTTCGTCACCGCCCGCCGCGACCCGGACGCCCCGGCGTCGGACCAGCGACTGCTCATCTGCCGCACCGACACGATGGTCCTGTCGCAGACGTCCACCTGGGACACCATGGGGCTCCGCGGCACGTGCAGCAACGGGTGGATCCTCGACACCGAGACGACGACCGACCGGGTGTTCCGCGACGACTACGCCACGATCTCCGCCCAGACCGTCCTGCCGGTGTCGCACGTGCTCTGGGCCTCGGTCTGGCTCGGCATCGCGGTATCGTCCGCCGAACGTGCCCGCAGCGCCGTCCGCAAGCAGGCCCGCGCCGCCGTCGGGACGACCCCGCCCGGTGCCCTCCGGCTGGCCGAGCTCCTGGTCGACCTGCAGGCCCTGGCCGACTCGGTGCGCCACGCCGCCGAACGGTTCGACGCCGCCGCCGACGACCCGGACGTGCTGGCCTCGAGCGCGTACGCCCTCGCCGCGAACGCCCTGAAGATCGGTGCGTCCGAGCGCGTCACCGACATCGTCACGAAGGCGCTGCGCATCGTCGGGATCGCGGGCTACGCCGCCTCGGGTCCGATGAGCATCGCCCGACACCTCCGAGACGCCCACGGTGCCGCCGTCATGGTGAGCAACGACCGTCTCCTCAAGAACGACGCCGACCTGGCCATCATGACGGGAGTGATCCTGTGACCATCACGGACACCACCACCGCGGACACCGCCGCCGCACTCGACGCCGCACGCGCCGCCCTCCGCGCCCGCCTGCTCACCGACGGCGTCCTCCTCGACCTCGGCACGCCCGGCCTCTACGGGCGCACCGGGGTCTTCGAGCGCGTTTACGCCGCGGTCGACGCCGCAGCGGTGCGGAGCCAGCAGCACCTCGGCGCCGAGGTGCTGCGCTTCCCGCCGGTCGAGCCGCTCGCGTCGTTCGAGCGCACCGACTACATCGCGTCGTTCCCGGACCTCGCCGCGTCGATCTCCGGGTTCACCGGCGACGACCGCACCCACCGCGCACTGCTCGCCGCCCGTGAGCGCGGTGAGCGCTGGGAGGGGTTCCTCGAGCCGGCCGACCTCATGCTCACCCCCGCCGTCTGCCACCCGGTCTACGGCCTGATCGGCGACACCGTGCCCCAGCAGGGCCGGGCCTTCGACGTCCTCGGCGACTCCTTCCGCCGTGAGCCCTCGCTCGACCCGATGCGCCTGCAGGCCTTCCACATGCACGAGTTCGTGCACGTCGGCACCTCCGCGTCCGCGGCGGCCCACCGGGACGGCAGCATCCCGGTGATGCGCGCGCTGCTCGAGTCGTTCGGGCTCGAGATCGACGTCGTCCCCGCGAACGACCCCTTCTTCGGCCGCGTCGGGCAGATGCTCGCCCGCAACCAGGTCGAGCAGGCGCTCAAGTTCGAGTTCGTGACGAAGGTCTACGGACCCGACCACGACGCCACCGCGATCAGCTCCGCGAACCTGCACGAGGACCACTTCGGCACCTCGTTCGGCCTCCGCACCGAGGACGGACAGGTCGCGCACAGCGCCTGCATCGCGTTCGGCCTGGAGCGCATCACCATCGCCCTGTTCGCCGCCCACGGCACGGACCTCGACGCCTGGCCGGCGTCCGCCCGCGCCGCCCTCGCCCTGTGACCACGCTGCACGGCTGGTCCGGATCGCCGGCGATCCGCGCCGCGGTCCAGCTCCCCGACGCCGCCGCGCGCGCCGGCGTCGTCATCTGCCCGCCGCTCGGGCAGGAGGGCGTCATCGCGTACCGCACGCTCCGTCTGCTGGCCGACCGCCTGGAGGCCCGTGGCATCGCCTCGGTGCGCTACGACCCGTCGGGACGTGGTGACGGCGCCCCCGACACCACACCGGACGCGCAGGTCCGGTCCGCGCGCCACGCCGCCGCCGTGCTCCGCTCGACGGGGGTGCAGCACGTCGCCTTCGTCGGGTTGGCCTCGGCCGCCCTCGTCGCGGCGAACGCGGCCGCTGACACCGACGGCCTCGTCGTCTGGGACGCCCCGGCATCGGGCAAGGGGTGGCTCCGTCGGCAGCGCGCCCTCGCGACCATCACGATCGGTGCCGACCGCGTGGTCGACGGCGTCGAGAGCCTGATCGGGTTCGACGTCGAGCCGGACGAGGCCGCCGCACTCTCGGACCTCGCCTTCGCTGCGCGCACCGGGCCCACCGTCGCGCTCGTCCGTCCGGGTGCCCGGCCGCCGAAGGCCCTCGGTGGCGTCGACGTGACCGAGGTCACGGGCAACGCCGAGCTCCTCGACGGCACGAGCATCCACGCCCGCATCCCCGGAGCCGCCGTCGACACCGTCGTCGCCTGGCTCGACACCTGGGCACCCGAGACGGCGGTGCCCGTCCGCGTGCCCGTCCTCGACGAGGTCCTCGACGTCGACGGCCGCGTGTCGGAGCGGATCGTCCACCTCGGCGATCAGGGGCTGTTCGGGATCGAGACCGTCTCGTCCGCCCAGCACCACGACGCCCCCGTCGTCGTGCTCCACAGCGGCGGCGCCGAGCACCGGGTGGGCGCCACCGACTACCAGGTCGAACTCGCCCGCGCCCTCGCCCGCGACGGCGCCCGGGTCGTCCGGGTCGACCGCCGTGCCACCGGCGAGAGCACCGGCGTGCACGAGGACGAGCGGAGCTTCCTGTTCGCGCAGGAGTGGGTCGAGGACCAGTCCGCCGTCGTCACCGCCCTCGCCACGCCCTCGGACCGGCTCGTGCTCGTCGGCATGTGCGCCGGCGCCTGGGTCGCGGGCCGCGCCGTCGAGGAGGCCCCGCGCCTGGTCGTCGAGATCAGCCCGAACGACTACCGTCGCGTCCCGGCCGAGCCCGGCTCGTACGCCGACGGGGTCCGGGCTGTCGACGCCCCGTCGCCCGCCCGGATGTGGGTGCGCGAGCGGTACAACCGGTTCGTACCGAAGGCCGTCCGCGACCGGATCGCCCGTCGCGACCGGATGGGCGGGGTCGTCGGCCACGTCCGCCCGCTCGTCGAGCACGGCACCGACGTCGTCGTGATCGTCGCTCCCGAGGACGCAGCCCTGTTCGACCGGCTCGGCGGGCAGAAGGCCGTCCGGCGCTGGCCCGGTGACGACCGTCGCGGCTCGGTGTCCGTCGTCCGCGTCGAGGACGGCGACCACGCGCTGTTCTCCCCGACGATGCGCGAGGCCGTCGTCACCGAGGTGCGCTCCCGCGTCGCGGCGACGTTCCCCGTCCACACCTGACGAGGGCCGCCCGGCGGGCAGTCCGTGCGGGTGCAGGTTCCGACGATCCACGTGTCGAACGACTCGTGGTCTGTCGCCAGATGCACACGCATGCAATGCGGGTCAGACGAGGGCGAGTGTCCTGGCGACCGCGGCAGGGTGCTCGACGTGGGCGAAGTGCCCGCAGTCGTCGAGCAGCACCGTCCGGACCTGCGGCACGATCTCCCGCAGGGCCTCCAGGTCCGAGACCCGCGCGAACACGTCGTCGCGCCCGGCGATGGCGGTGACCGGACAGGACACCGACCGCCAGCGCTGGAGGTCGTACTCGCCCGCCGCCCGCGCCGCGTCGGTGAAGCGGGTCGGCCGGAGCTCCTCGACGAAGGCGTCGAGGACACTCGCGTCGAGCCGGCGCACGTGCGTGAAGACCGGCGCGGCGACGAGCGGCAGCAGCCCGACCCGCGCGAGTCCGCGGAGCATGCGCCCAGCGGCCTCACCGGTGACGGTGAGTCCTGCGCGCAGGAGCGTGAACGCCGGCAGGGTCCGGAGCCCCCGCAGCGGGTGACGGGCGGCGGCGGCGGTCGCGACCGTGGTGCCGGACACGAGGCCGACGGAGCGGACACGCTCGGGCGCCACGACGGCGAGGTGCATGCCGACGAACGCCCCCAGCGAGTGCCCGACGACGTCCACGCGGTGCACCCCGAGCGTGTCGAGGACGGTGGTCAGCGCCTCGGCGACGACGTCGAGGTCGAGCGGACCGTCCGGAGCCGGCGAGGACCCCCAGCCCGGCAGGTCCACGAGCACCAGCCCGCGGACGCCGACACCCTGTGCGGCCTGCAGCAGCGGCGTCCACGTCGACCAGGAGCCGGCGACGCCGTGCAGCAGCAGGACGGGGTCCGGGCCGGCGCGGTGGTGCACCACGACGGGCCCGGTCGGGGCCTCCACGACCGTGCGGGTCAGCCCCCAGGCGCCGGGCGTGACGCGCACCGGGTACGGGGCGTACGCATCAGCGGCGACGCCGTGACCACGTGGGTCGGTGTCGATGGCGTGCACCGGGCCTCCTGTCCGACCGTCGACGCGGACGCGTCCGTCAGGAGGGGTTCGGAACGCTAGCCGACGGGGACGGGTGCCGAGCAGGCGGCGAGCCGGTCGAGGGCCGCCTTGTACTCGGCGACGTCCCGCTGCAGGCCGGGCTCGGTGATGATCGAGGCCTTGATCCGACCCTGCACGTCGATGACGAAGGTCGCGCGCGTGGCGAAGCCCTTCTTCTCGAGGAACACGCCGTACTCCTTCGAGACCGCGCCGTGCGGCCAGAAGTCGGCGAGCAGCTCGAAGTCGTAGCCGTTCGTCTCGGCGAACGACCGGAGCGTCGCCTTCGAGTCGACCGAGATGCCGAGGAGCTCGATGCGCTGGTCCTGGAACATCGTGATGTTGTCCTGCAGGGTGCAGAGCTCGTTCGTGCAGCCGGACGAGAACGCCAGCGGGAAGAAGACGAGTGCGACCGGGCGGTTGCCGCGGAAGTCGCTGAGTCGGACGTGCTCGCCGAACTGGTTCGGGAGCTCGAAGTCCGGCGCGAGTGAGCCGATCTCCAGTGCCATCGCTACGTGTGCTTCTTCCTCGAGCGTGGGGTGTGCCCGTCGGGTCCGTGCGCCGCAGATCGCTTGTGCACGATCGGCCATGCTACGCCGACGACACGCGAATGCAAGCACCCGTCCACCTGCACGTCACCATCAGCATCAGCGTCGGTCCTGGGGCCTAGAGTGGACGGGGCCCCAGCCGGTCGCGACCCGACCACCGGAGCCACCATGTCCACCACCACGAGAACGAACGAGGTCAAGGGTGACGGTGAACGACCAGGACCCGTACAGCACCGGGGCGAACGACCAGGATCCGCAGGAGACCGCCGAATGGCGTGAGTCCCTCGACGGGCTGGTCCAGACCCACGGACACCAGCGCGGTCGCGAGATCATGCTGAGCCTGCTCAAGCGGTCCAAGGAACTGCACCTCGGTGTGCCGATGGTCCCGACGACGGACTACGTGAACACCATCGCGCCGGAGAACGAGCCGGAGTTCCCCGGCGACGAAGAGCTGGAGCGCCGGTACCGCCGCTGGATCCGCTGGAACGCGGCCATCACGGTGCACCGCGCGCAGCGTCCCGGCATCGCCGTCGGCGGGCACATCTCGACGTACGCGTCGAGCGCCGCGATGTACGAGGTCGGCTACAACCACTTCTTCCGCGCGCAGGACCACCCCTCCGGTGGCGACCAGGTCTTCTTCCAGGGCCACGCGTCCCCCGGCATGTACGCCCGCGCGTACATGGAAGGGCGCCTCTCCGAGGACCAGCTCGACGGGTTCCGGCAGGAGAAGTCGCACGCCGGCGGCGGCCTGTCGTCGTACCCGCACCCGCGCCTCATGCCGCACTTCTGGCAGTTCCCGACGGTGTCGATGGGCATCGGTCCGATCAACGCGATCTACCAGGCGCAGCAGGCCAAGTACCTGTCGAACCGCGGCATCAAGGACGCCATGGACCAGCAGGTCTGGGCGTTCCTGGGCGACGGCGAGATGGACGAGGTCGAGTCCCGCGGGCAGCTCCAGGTCGCCGCGAACGACGGCCTCGACAACCTGAACTTCGTCATCAACTGCAACCTGCAGCGACTCGACGGTCCGGTCCGTGGCAACGGCAAGATCATCCAGGAGCTCGAGGCGTTCTTCCGCGGTGCGGGCTGGAACGTCATCAAGGTCGTCTGGGGCCGCGAGTGGGACGACCTGCTCGCCCGTGACACCGAGGGCGCGCTCCTCAACCTGATGAACCAGACGCCGGACGGCGACTACCAGACGTACAAGGCCGAGAACGGTGCCTACGTGCGCGAGAACTTCTTCGGGCGCGACCCGAAGGCGCTCGAGCTCGTCAAGGACTACACCGACGACCAGATCTGGAACCTCAAGCGCGGTGGCCACGACTACCGCAAGGTCTACGCCGCGTTCAAGGCCGCGACCGAGCACAAGGGCCAGCCGACCGTCATCCTGGCGAAGACGGTCAAGGGCTACGGCCTCGGCCCGAGCTTCGAGGGCCGCAACGCGACCCACCAGATGAAGAAGCTCACGCTCGACAACCTCAAGCAGTTCCGCGACGAGATGCGCATCCCGATCTCCGACGCGCAGCTGGAAGAGAACCCCTACACGCCGCCGTACTACCACCCGGGCAACGACGACGAGGCGATCCAGTACATGCACGAGCGTCGTCGCGCGCTCGGTGGCTACGTGCCGGAACGTCGCACGAAGTACACGCAGTTCACGCTGCCGGACGACTCGAAGTACCAGGTCGTCAAGAAGGGCTCCGGCAAGCAGGAGGTCGCCACCACCATGGCGTTCGCGCGCCTGCTGAAGGACCTGCTGCGCTCGCCCGACTTCGGTGACCGCGTGGTCCCGATCATCCCGGACGAAGCACGCACGTTCGGCATGGACGCCTACTTCCCGTCGGCGAAGATCTACAACCCGAACGGCCAGCACTACACGTCGGTCGACCGCGAGCTCCTGTTGGCCTACAAGGAGAGCCCGCAGGGCCAGATCATCCACGTCGGCATCAACGAGGCGGGCGCCCTCGCGGCGTTCACCGCGGTCGGTACCTCGTACTCGACACAGGGCGAGCCGCTCATCCCGGTCTACGTCTTCTACTCGATGTTCGGGTTCCAGCGCACCGGCGACGCCATCTGGGCCGCTGGCGACCAGATGACCCGTGGCTTCATGATCGGCGCGACCGCCGGGCGCACCACGCTGACGGGCGAAGGTCTGCAGCACGCGGACGGCCACTCGCCGCTCCTCGCCACGACGAACCCGGCCGTCGTCTCGTACGACCCGGCGTACGGCTACGAGATCGGCCACATCGTCAAGGCCGGCCTCGACCGCATGTACGGCACGAACGAGGACGGCTCGCCGAAGCACGCCGACCCGAACGTCATGTACTACCTGACGGTCTACAACGAGCCGCTGGTCCAGCCGGCCGAGCCCGAGGGCGTCGACGTCGAGGGCATCCTCAAGGGGATGTACCTGCTCAAGCCGAGCGAGCACGACGGCCCGAAGGCCCAGCTGCTCGCGTCCGGTGTCGCCGTGCCGTGGATCCTCGAGGCGCAGCAGCTCCTCGCCGAGGACTGGGGCGTGTCGGCCGACGTCTGGAGCGTCACGAGCTGGGGTGAGCTGTACCGCGATGGTGTGGCCGCCGAGCAGCAGGCGTTCCTCAACCCGAACGAGCCCGCCCGCACGCCGTTCGTCACCGAGCGTCTGCTCGACACCGAGGGGCCGGTCGTCGCCGTGAGCGACTTCATGCACCTGGTGCAGGAGCAGATCCGCCCGTTCGTGCCGACCGACTACGCCACCCTCGGCGCCGACGGCTTCGGCTTCTCGGACACCCGTCCGGCCGCTCGCCGCTTCTTCCACATCGACGGCCCCTCGGTCGTCGTGCGGACGCTGCAGCAGCTCGCCCGCCAGGGCAAGGTCGACGGCGCGCTCGTCCAGCAGGCGATCGACAAGTACCGCCTGCACGACGTGACCGCCGGCACCACCGGCAGCGCGGGCGGCGAGAGCTGATCAACCCGTGACGACGGTCCGCCCGGACCACGAGAGCCAGGAGAGCGCGCGCGAGCGTGCGCTCTCCTGGCTCCGTCAGGTGTCCGGAGAACTCTCCACCGCGACGATCAAACGGCTCGAGGACACGCTCCCCTGGTACAGCGAGATGCCGCCGGGGCGTCGCTCCGCCGTGGGCCTCGTCGCCCAGGCCGGCATCACCTCGTTCATCAGCTGGCTCGAGGGCACCGCGTCGACGCCGTGGATCGCCGCAGCCGACGTCTTCGGGTCCGCCCCGCGGGAACTCCTGCGCTCGGTGAGCCTGCAGCAGACACTGCAGCTCATCCGCGTCGTGGTGACCGTGGTCGAGGAACGCGCCGCCGACGACGAGATGCTGCAGGAGGCGATCCTCAAGTACTCCCGCGACATCGCGTTCGCCGCCGCGGACGTCTACGCCCGCGCGGCCGAGGCCCGTGGCCTGTGGGATGCCCGGCTCGAAGCGCTCGTGGTCGACTCGATCCTCTCCGGCGAGTACGACGACGAACTGCCGTCCCGCATCGCCGCCCTCGGGTGGCACGGCCACGGCGAGGTCGCGGTGCTCGTCGGCACCGCACCGAAGCAGCTCGAGGTCGACCAGGTCCGCCGTACCGCACGGCACATGGACGCCGACGTGCTGGTCGGGGTCCAGGGATCGCGGCTCGTCGTGGTGATCGGCCGCGCCACCCCGCGCGACGACGTCCCCGAGGGCGAGGAGCCCGTCTCCTTCACGACCATCGCGCAGGCCCTCGAACCGCTGTTCGGCGAGGGCCACCTGGTGCTCGGCAACGAGGTCCCCGGCGTCGTCGACGCGTCGACCAGCGCGAAGGCCGCCCTCGCCGGGTTCGCCGTCGCGCGTGCCTGGCGCGGCGTGCCCCGCCCGGCCCTGGCCGACGACCTGCTGCCCGAACGAGCCCTGGCCGGCGACCCGCTCGCCCGGTCGGCCCTGGTGCAGCGCATCTACGTCCCGCTCAAGGACCAGTCCACCGAGCTCCTGCAGACGCTGTGGTGCTACCTGGACACCGGCCGCTCGCTCGAGGCCACGGCGCGCGAGCTCTTCGTGCACCCGAACACCGTGCGCTACCGCCTGCGCCGGGTCGCCGACATCATCGGGTGGGACGCCACGCACGCGCGCGACGCCCTGATCGTGCAGTCGGCGCTCATCCTCGGCGCGATGTCCGAGTCCGCGACCGGACGCCGCCGCATCACCCCACGGCGGTAGCGCGCCCCGGCGCTGGAGCACCCCACGGCGGTAGCGCGCCCCGGCGCTGGAGCACCCCACGGCGGTAGCGCACCCCGCGCTGGAGCGCCCCGCGGCAGATCGCCAGCCGGCCGAACCCGCCGGACGGTAGAGACCCGACAATGTCGCGCGGGGATTCGTGTGGGAAGTCCACACGGGCCCCGCGGGGCGAGAACGCGAGGATTGTCCGGTGATCGTCGTCGTCGCGCCCGGACAGGGCTCCCAGACCCCCGGCTTCCTCGCCCCCTGGCTCGAGGACGCCGCCGTTCGTGAACGAGTCGGGCAGTGGTCGGAGTCGATCGGCGTCGACCTCGCCGAGCACGGCACGAACTCCGACGCGGACACCATCAAGGACACCGCGCTCGCACAGCCCCTCATCGTCGCCGCCGGCCTGGTGACCGCCGACGCGCTGCTCGCCGAGGGCCGTCGTGCCCTGGTGGGCGGGGTCGCCGGACACTCGGTGGGCGAGTTCACCGCCGCCGCGGTCGCCGGGATCCTCGAGCCGACCGACGCCGTCGCCCTGGTCGCCGAGCGCGGCCGGGCCATGGCTGACGCCGCAGCGCTCGAGCCCACCTCGATGGCCGCCGTCCTCGGTGGCGACGCCGACGCCGTGACCGCAGCCCTCGCCGAGCACGGCCTGGTGCCCGCGAACCACAACGGTGGCGGCCAGACCGTCGTCGCCGGTGCGGCCGACGCCATCGCGGCCCTCGCCGCCGACCCGCCCGCGAAGGCCCGAGTGATCCCGCTCGCCGTGGCCGGTGCGTTCCACACGCGGTACATGGCCCCCGCCGTCGAGCGGGTCGCCCCGGTCGCGGCGACCGCCACGGTGCAGGACCCGACCCTGCCGATCTGGACGAACGCCGACGGCTCCCGGGTCGACGACGGTCGCCGCTTCGTCGACCTGATGGTCCAGCAGATCGCGAACCCCGTGCACTGGGACGCGGTCATGGAGTCCTTCTCCACCGCCGGCGTGACCGGCATCATCGAGCTCGCACCCGCCGGTGCCCTCGTCGGCCTGGCGAAGCGCGGCCTCCGCGGCACACCGACCGTCGCCATCAAGACCCCCGACGACCTGCCTGCGGCGATCGACCTGCTGCAGCGCGCGGGCCAGGAAGCAGACGCAACCGCATGACCGACCCGACCACCCCGACGGACGCCCCCACGGGCCTCCCGACCGGGTCCGCGCGCCCGCTGCTCCAGCAGCGCCGCGGCCACGAGTTCACCCGGATCCTGGCGTTCGGCGCCGCCCGCGGCGAGAACGTCGTGCCGAACGACGACCTCGTCGGCCCGATCGACTCGTCCGACGAGTGGATCCGGCAGCGCACCGGCATCATCACCCGCAAGCGAGCCGGCAAGGACGTCGAGGCCGTCGACCTCGCCGAGGCCGCCGCGCGCGAGGCCATCGAGAAGGCCGGCATCGAGCCGTCCCAGATCGGCGTCGTGCTCGTGAGCACCGTCACGCACACGGTCGCGACCCCGTCGATGGCGTCGCTGCTCGCCGAGCGCATCGGCGCCACCCCGGCCGCCGCGTACGACATCAGCGCCGCCTGCGCCGGGTACGCCTACGGCATCGCCCAGGCCGACTCGTTCATCAAGTCCGGGCTCGCCGACCACGTGCTGGTCGTCGGGGCCGAGAAGCTCAGCGACGTCGTCGACCCGACCGACCGCTCGATCTCGTTCCTGCTCGGGGACGGTGCCGGCGCCGCCGTGGTCGGCCCGAGCGACTTCCCGGGCATCGCCCCCACCATCTGGGGTTCCGACGGCTCGAAGTGGGACGCCATCGGCATGACCGCGACCTACAACGAGTGGGAGGCCGGGGCCCCCCGTCCGACGATGCGCCAGGCCGGGCAGACGGTGTTCCGCTGGGCCGTCTGGGAGATGGTCAAGGTCGCCCGCCAGGCGCTCGAGACCGCCGGGGTCCGCCCCGAGGACCTCGCCGCCTTCGTGCCGCACCAGGCGAACATCCGCATCATCGACGAGTTCGCCAAGCAGCTCGGCCTGCCCGAGACCGTGACGATCGCCCGCGACATCACCACCACCGGCAACACCTCCGCCGCGAGCATCCCGCTCGCCACGCACCGCCTGCTCGAGGAGCACCCGGACCTGTCGGGCGGCCTCGCCCTGCAGATCGGTTTCGGCGCCGGACTCGTCTTCGGCGCGCAGGTGGTCGTCCTCCCCTGATCCCCGCCCGGTCGCGCAACCGCGCGCCCGGTCCCCATCCCGACGAGCCTCCGCGCACCCGGACCCCGCGTGCCCTAGGCTGGTCAACGGTCAAACGACACCCCCCTTCAAGGAGAACACTCATGGCCCTGTCCAACGAAGAAGTCCTCGCCGGCCTGGCCGAGCTGATCAACGACGAGACCGGTATCGCCACCGACACCGTCGCCGCCGACAAGTCCTTCACGGACGACCTCGACATCGACTCCATCTCGATGATGACCATCGTGGTCAACGCCGAGGAGAAGTTCGACGTGAAGATCCCGGACGAAGAGGTCAAGAACCTCAAGACCGTGGGCAACGCGGTCGACTACATCGTCAAGGCCCAGGCCTGACACGAGCTTCCTGAGCGCCGCGGCCCGCGGACCCCTGCGGGCCACGGCGCTCATCTTGTTCACCCCAACGAAAGAACACGTCGTCCCATGACCAAGAAGACCGTCGTCGTCACCGGGATCGGTGCGATCTCACCCCTCGCCGCGACCGCCCCGGACACCTGGGACGCGCTGCTCGCCGGCAAGTCCGGCATCACCCGCATCGAGGACCCCCGCTACGCCGAGCTCGAACTCCCCGTGGAGTTCGCCGGCCAGGCGCGCCGGTTCCTCACCGACCAGCTCACCCGCCCCGAGTCGAAGCGCCTCGACCCCTCGTCGCAGCTGTCGCTCGTCGCGGCGCGCGAGGCCTGGGCCGACGCCGGGATCGACGACGAGTCGGTCGTGCCCGAGCGCCTGATCGTCGACTGGGCGACCGGCATCGGCGGCGTGAACACGCTGCTCGACGCCTGGGACACCCTGCGCGAGAAGGGCCCGCGTCGCGTCCTGCCGATGACGGTCCCGATGCTCATGGCGAACGGCCCCGCCGCCGCCATCGAGATGGAGTTCGGTGCCCGTGGCGGCGCCCGCACCTACCTGTCCGCCTGCGCGTCCTCGACCGAGTCGCTGGCCGAGGCGTACCGGCACATCGCCGACGGCGACGCCGACATCGTCATCACCGGTGGCGCCGAAGCCGCGCTGCACCCGCTCCCGCTGGCCGCGTTCGCCGCGATGCAAGCCCTGTCGCGCCGCAACGACTCCCCCGAGACCGCCTCGCGTCCGTACGACGTCACGCGTGACGGCTTCGTGCTCGGTGACGGCGCAGCGGCGCTCATCCTCGAGTCGAAGGAGCACGCGGAAGCCCGCGGCGCGACCATCTACGCCGAGGTCGCCGGTGCCGGCATCACCTCGGACGCCTTCCACATCACCGCGCCGGACCCCGAGGGCAGTGCCGCCGCCCGTGCGGTCCTGCAGGCACTCGAGCACGCCGACGCCAGCCGCGAGGACGTCGTGCACGTCAACGCGCACGCCACCTCGACGCCCGTCGGCGACGTCGCCGAGTACCACGCGATGCGCCGGGTCTTCGGCGACCACCTGGACGACGTCGTGGTGTCCGCGACCAAGTCCTCCACGGGGCACCTGCTCGGTGGTGCCGGAGCGATCGAGGCGGTCTTCACCGTCCTCGCACTGCACAACCGCGTCGCCCCGCCGACGATCAACCTGCACGACCAGGACCCGGAGATCGTCATGGACGTGGCCCGCGAGCCGCGTGCGCTGCCCGAGGGCGACCTGCTCGCGGTCAGCAACTCGTTCGGCTTCGGCGGCCACAACGCCGTGGTCGCGTTCCGCAGCGTCTGATCCGTCGCACCCTGCCAGGAGGCCCGTCCCGCGTCGTCGGGGCGGGCCTGGCGTCGTTCCGGTGGTCGGGTCAGCCGACGCGGTGCAGCCAGACGACCGGGTTGCCCTCGGCCGCGTGGCGGAAGGGCTCGAGCTCGTCGTCCCAGGCCTGACCGAGGGCGAGTCGGAGCTCACGGTGCAACTCGAGGGCGTTGCTGCCCGCGACCTCCATCGCGTAGCGCACCCGGTCCTCGGGGATGACCATGTTGCCCGTGACGTCGGTCTGTGCGTAGAACACACCGAGGTCGGGCGTGTGCATCCAGCGGCCGCCGTCCGAGGCGCTCGTCGGCTCCTCGGTGACCTCGTACCGCAGGTGTTCCCACCCGCGCAGGGCCGATGCGATCGCGGCACCGGCGCCCACCGCACCGGTCCACGTGTACTCGGTCCGGCGCGCACCGTCCTGTGCGGGCTGGTCGAGCCACGAGAAGTTCACGGCGCGGTTCATCGCGCGACCTGCTGCCCATTCGACGTGCGGGCAGAGCGCGCGGGGTGAGGAGTGCACGTAGAGCACTCCTGTCGTCGTTCCGTTCACGGTTCCTCCGATACGTCAGGTGCGACTTCCCCATCGACCTGGTGCGGAGGATCCTGACCCGGGGGCCACGGAACCATCGGTATGCGATTGTGATGTCCCGACGGGACACGCCCATTATGCAGCGCCACGCCTGGGAACGGCAAGGACCCGAACAGATCAGTGCCACGACGACCCGTCAGTGCAGAACGGCACCGCTCGCGTCGACCGGGTGCCGCTCCCCCGCCGTGATCGGTACCGGGACGCGGTTGTCCTCCGGTGGGATCGGGCACGCGTACTGGTACGAGAACGCGCACGGCGGCAGGACCAGCCGGTTCCAGTCGAGCTCGACCGTGCCCTCGGCGCCGGGGTCGTCGAGGTACAGGAACCGCCCCATCGAGTAGGTGCTGCCCGCGTCGTCCTCGGGCAGGGCACTCGTGGCGTCCTGCACGATGAGCTGCAGCCGCGCGGCTCCGCGGTGGGCAGCCGACCGGACGGCGACGAAGCGCACCGTGGCACCACCCACGACGGTCTCGACGTGTCCGGCGACCGGCAGGGCGTCGCCGGCGGCGTCACGGACGCTGCCACGGGCCTCCGGGGCGTCCCCGACCAGCGGGACGTACGTACCGGACGTCACCCAGTCGCCGGACCACGCGAAGCGCGCGATCTGCGCGAAGCGGGCGATCGCCTCGGACGACGGGTCCCAGACGCGCAGGGTGTCGCCGCTGACGCTGCCGGCGAAGCCGTCCGGCAGCGCGACGGTCGACGGCACGACGGCGGTGTCCCCGGCCACCAGGACCGTGCCGTCGACCGGGACGCCGTCGACGACGACGCCGTCCGGTGCCTCGGCGGTCACGGTGAGTCCGCCGACGGCCGGGGCCCACGTCCCGGGGACCGGCCAGACCGGCTGCGGGTGGTCGACGTGCTGGGCGTTCACCAGGGCGAGCGGCCCACGGGCACTGCGCGCCCAGCGGTCACGGTCGTGGACGTGCTCCGCGAAGGCGGCGACGACCGCGTCGTCAGGTGCGCCGGTGCCGCTCGTCACGCCTGCTCCTGGCGGGGGTAGATGACCTTCTGCACGATGATGATGACCGACGCCGCGACGGGCAGCGCCACGAGCGCGCCGAGCACGCCGCCGATCGTGCCGCCCGCGACCGCTGCGATGACCACGAGGGCGCCGGGCACCTGGACGGCCCGCGACATGATGCGCGGCGAGATCAGGTAGGCCTCGACCTGCATGTAGACCAGGTAGTAGATGCCCGAGAACAGGGCGGTGGTCGGCGACGCGAAGAAGCAGAGGAGCGAGATCACGATCGCGGCGGCCAGCGTGCCGACCAGCGGGATCAGCGAGCCGAGGAACGCGATGAACGCGAGCAGCACGGGCAGCGGCGCACCGATGATGAGCAGGAAGATGAAGCTCAGGATGCCGTTGATGAGCGCCTGCGACACCTGCCCGACGACGTACCGGCCGACCGCCTGCGTGATCTGCTCGCTCACGTCGATGAAGTTCTGGCGACGCGACGCCGGGACGAACCGGTAGGCCGCGCGCTTCATGCCCCGCATCGACGCGAGGAAGTACAGCATCAGGATGATGACGATGAGCGCCCCGGTGACCCCGGACAGGATCCCGCTGCCGACCGCCAGGATCCCGCCGCCGACGCTGAGCAGGTTGCCCGGCTTCTCGACGAAGGACTGCAGCGACTGCAGCGCGTGGTCGATGTCGAACGACCCGGCGAACTGCTTCGACAGGTCCTGCACCCACGGCTGCTGCGAGATGTCCTGCACGATCTCGGGGAAGTTCTGGACCAGGTTCGAGGTCTGCTCCACCAGGATCGGGACGACGGCGAAGACGATGCCGGCGAAGGCCCCGAGGACGACCACGACGACGATCGTGATGGCGGACCAGCGCGGGATGATCCGCTCCAGGAACGACACGAGGGGATCGATCCCGAGCGCCAGGAACAGCGCGACCCCGATGTAGACCAGGACGGTGCTCAGCTCGTTGATGATCGACCCGGCGAGCAGCGCGACGAGCACCCCGATCGCGCCCATGAACCCGATGCGGAAGGCGTTCACGCGCACGCCGGTACCGCCACGGGTCACCTCGAAGGTGACGTTCGGTGTCGGTGCGTGGTCGTCCTGCGACGTGTCGCGCTTCCTTGGCATGTGCACGTAGGGCGGGCGGGACTCGAACCCGCGGATCGTTCGGTTATGAGCCGACTGCCTTGACCAGCTTGGCTACCGCCCCTCGCCGGAGACCCTCAGGCCACCGGCTCACCACGATACAGCGACTCGAACGTCGACAGCGTGCGGTTGATGTCGTGTGCCTCGATCATGGCCAGACTGCGTTCCCGCATCGCCACGTACGCCGACTCGGGCGCGGTGAGCACCGTCGTGAGCTTCGCCGCCAGGTCGTCCACGTCGCCCGGGCTGAACAGGTACCCGTTGCCGTCGATCAGGTGCGGCAGCGCCATCGAGTCGGCGGCGACGACGGGCAGCCCCGAGGCCATCCCCTCGAGCGAGGAGATGCTCTGCAGTTCCGCCGTGGACGGCATCGCGAACACCGTCGCGTTGGTCAGGGCCTCCTGCTTGCGCTCGTCGGAGACGAAGCCCAGGAACCGCACGCGGTCCTCGAGCCCGAGTTCCTTCGCCAACGCGGTGAGCTTCGGGATCATCTCGCCGTCGCCGACGATGGTCAGCGTCGCGGACAGCTCGGCGGGCAGCAGCGCCACCGCACGGACCAGCACGTCGAGGTTCTTCTCGGGGGCCACACGACCGACGAACACGATGTCGTTGTTGACCGGGCGTCCCTCGCGCGCCACGTACCGGGACGCGTCGATGCCGCACGAGATCGCGAGGACCTGCTGCCCGGCGATGGCCTTCCGCAGGTAGTCGGCGGCCAGGTTCGTCGGCGTCGTGATGGTGTCGGCCAGCCGGTAGGTCTTGGCGGCGTCGCTCCACGCGATCTTCAGCGCGAGGGGCAGCGTCCACTTGCCGAACGGCGTGTACTCGAGCAGGTTCTCCGGCATGAAGTGGTTCGTCGCGATGACCCGGATGCCGCGGTCGTTCGCCTCGTGCACGATGCCGCGGCCGATGACCACGTGCGACTGGATGTGCAGCACGTCGGGCTTGACGGCGTCGAGGATCGGGCCGGTCCACTTCCGGACGCTCCACGGCCACACGAAGCGCAGCCACGGGTGCAGCGGCCACTTGTACGACTTCAGGCGGTGCACGACGAGCGTGACGCCGTGGTGCTCCTCGTCGAAGGTGCCGTACTGGCGGCTCGAGGCCGGGGCCACGACGTGCACCTCGTGCCCGCGCTCGGCAAGTCCGACGGCGAGCTGCTCGGCGAAGGTGGCGGCGCCGTTGACGTCGGGCGCGAAGGTGTCCGCTGCGATCAGCACGCGCAACGGTCGGTGACCGCCCGTCGCACCCGTCGGTCCGGCGGTGGCGGTGGTGGCGTCTCCTGACACGGCTGAGGTCGTCCTCTCGTGGGCGATGGCTGGTCGGCAGTGACGCTATCGCACCAGGATCGACGGTCGCGTCAGCCGCGCGGATGAGGGCGGCGACCTCCGGGCGCGCGGTGAGTGCACCACCGGATGCGCGGCGAGTGCAGCGCCGCGTGTGCGCCGGTCGCCCGCGCCGGCCGGCGTCAGGCCCGGGTCTGCGGGTGGTGCTTGGCGAGCAGGAACACCCCGGTGATGGCGATGCCCGCGGCGACCACGAACCCCGCCACCGCGAACCACGGCGCCCCCGAGGCCTCGCCGAGCACGATGACGCCGATGCCGACCGCGACGATCGGATCGATCACCGTCAGCCCCGCGATCACGAGGTCGGCCGACCCGCTCGAGTACGCGTTCTGCACGAAGTACCCGCCGAGCGACGCCGCCACGACCACGCCGGCGATCGCGAGCACGGTCAGCCAGTCGAAGGTGCCGTTCACGAACCGGTTCAGCACGACCTTGGCCAGCGTCGCCACGAACCCGTAGAGCGCCCCCGCCCCGACGATGTAGTACAGCGCACTGCGACGCTTGGCCACCAGGCGGAACGACACCAGCACGAGCACCAGCACGACCGCCAGGATCACCAGCACGGTGACGAGCTGCTGGCGCGTGATCGCGCTCTCGTGCCCGACGAACGCCGCGATCCCGACGAAGATGCCGACACCGATGATGCACGTCCACACGGCCCGCCGCGCACGACGACCGAGCGGCACACCCGACGACCGCGACGAGAACCACGTCGTGATGACCAACGCCACGGCACCCAGCGGCTGCACGACGATCAGGGGCGCGAACGTGATGCTGACCAGCTGCAGGACCACCGCGATGCCGAGCATGAGCGTGCCGAGCACCCAGTAACCGCTCGAGACGAGCCCGACGACGTGCCGGACGCTCAGCCCCTTCGACTGCCGACCGAGACGCGCCTCGACCCGCTGCACCCCGCGGCTCTGGAACTGCGCCCCGAGCGACAGGAACACCGCCCCGATCAGGGCCACCGGGATCATCAGCGCCTGGAACGGCGTGAGGTTGCTCACGGCGTCCGGCAGCTGGAGGTCCGTCGTCACGCGTCGAGGCTACCGTCCCCCGCCGGATAACCTGGGTGAATGGCCGTTCTCCCGATCCGCATCACCGGCGAACCCGTCCTGCACGAGCGTGCAGCCGAGGTCACCGCGTTCGATGACGACCTCCGCACGCTCGTCGCCGACATGCTCGAGACCATGGACCTGGCCCCCGGCGTCGGCCTGGCCGGACCGCAGGTGGGCGTCGGCAAGCGCCTGTTCGTCTACTCCTACACCGATGACGACGACGTCCTGCACCGGGGCGCCGCCGTCAACCCCGTGCTGTGGATCACGCCCCCGGTCCCCGAGTCCGTCGAGGAACTCGACGAGGACGAGGAGTCCGAGGGCTGCCTGTCGATCCCGGGCGAGCGGTTCCCGCTCCGCCGCTCCGAGAGCGCCCTGCTGCGCGCGTTCGACGAGCACGGCACCCCGTTCGAGGTCGAGGCGCACGGCTGGCTGGCCCGGATCTTCCAGCACGAGTACGACCACCTGGACGGCTGGCTCTACGCCGACCGCCTGGTGCACCCCTTCGGCAAGCAGGTCGCCAAGGCGATCCGCAAGAGCAGCTGGGGCGGGCCCGGCCAGTCCTGGTTGCCGGGTCGCGACCACCCCGAGGGCTGACGCCCGTCCGCCGCCGCCGGCCCGTCGCCGGTGCGGCGGTCGGCCTGGAGGCCCGGCTCAGCCCCGGTAGGCCGCCAGCGCGTCCCGCAGGTGGTCGGTCTCCGGGTGCCCGGGGCAGTACCGCAGGAGGCCTGCGGCCACGTGCGCACCGCGCTCGTCGGCGACCGCCGACGTCCACGGGTCCGAGCCACGCACGGCGCAGGCGCTCGCGAGCTCGACCAGGGTCGCGTCGCCACGCGCCGCCGTCACCGCGGCCTGCTGCTGGCTGGACGGCACCGAGCCGGTCAGGCGCTTCGCCGAGCAGTCGGCGCGCTCGGCCTCCCACACCGCCGAGTAGGTCGTGTAGGTCGCACTGTCCGATCCGTCGCCGTTGCAGACGAACGCGAAGACCACCGGCGACGCTCCCGAGCCCAGCCCGGTGTCCGAGCTCGTCGGGTCCTCGGACGCATCGGTGTCGGGGCCGACACTGCTGCAGCCGGTGAGCACCGCCGTCACGGCGACGACGACGCCCAGGAGCGCGAGTCGAGGCGAACGAGAACGGTGCACCTGAGAACGCTAACAGCATCGACCTGGCGTGAGCCGCGCGATCGTCGATCCCGGTGCGCTGGCTCAGGCCGGCAGTGGGCTCCGCCGAGCCTGACGAGGGCGCCGGACCGTCGGGAACGCAAAAGGCCCCCACCCGAAGGATGAGGACCTGTCGCTCCCCGAGTTGGACTCGAACCAACAACCTGCCGGTTAACAGCCGGCTGCTCTGCCAATTGAGCTATCGAGGATCACTGTTCGCTGGCGAATGACGTGCGAACAACGGGTAACAGCATAGCAGGACCCTGGCGCCCTCCACCGCATCGGACACGCCGCCCGGGCGCGCCGCGACGTGGAGCCCCCGTGTCAGTACCCGGCGTCCGGGTCGACGACGCCGACGAAGCCCTCGCCGTCGCCCCGGAGGAACGCCGCGGCGTTCAGCCGGACGCGCTCGGCGAGCAGGGGCGCGACCATGTCCGGGGTGTCGGCCTGGTGCGGGGTGATGACCGCGCCGATCTCGGACCACAGCGGGTGACCGTCGGGCAGCGGTTCGGGGTCGGTGACGTCGAGGCCGGCCGCGGCGATCTCCCCGGTGCGCAGGGCGTCGACCAGGGCGTCGGTGTCGACGAGTCCGCCGCGCGCGATGTTCACGAGCCGGGCGGAGGGTTTCATGATCCGGAACTGCCGCTCGCCGAAGAGCTTCGCGGTGCCCGAGGTCATCGCCGCCGCGATCATCACGACGTCGGCGTCGGGCAGGACCCGGTCGAGCTCGTCGGTGGTGACGGTCCGCGCGGCTCCCGGGACGGGGTCGGGCGAGCGGCGCACGACGGTGACGTCGACGTCGAACGGCGCGAGCAGCCGGAGGTACTCGAGCGCGATCCCGCCGGCACCGACCACGACGACGTTCCGCCCGTACAGCGAGACACCCTCGGGCTCGGTCGCCCACGACGACGCACGGGCGCGCTTCTGCAGGACCCGGAGCGTCCCGAGGGTCAACGCCAGCGCGTGCTCGGCGACCGGCTCCGCGTACGCACCCTTGGCCGAGGTGAACAGCACGCGGTCGCCGTGCTCCTGGATCAGGTGTGCGAAGGCGTCGACGCCGGCGAACGGCAGCTGCACCCAGCCCACCCCGGATGCGGACGACAGGGCGTCGGCGAGACCCGACGGGTCGCGGGGGTCGAGCCAGACGACCCCGCGGGTGTCGGCGTCGAGCGGCGCGACGGTGCCCCCGGCCTCGGTCACGGCGTCCACGTGCAGGTCCGTCGGCTCCGGCAGCACGGCGACGGGCCCGGGCTGCGGGGCCTCGATCGGCAGCGGTGCACCCGACGTGGGGACGACGGCGCGGTGACCCCGTGGGCCCTGGTCCGGGGTGCTCATGCGTTCTCCTGACGGTCGGTGCGCGGGCCGGTGCCGGCGGCGAGCGGACGGCGCGGCGCCGACGAACGGCGGGATGTGCTCGGAGCCGGACGACGCTTCACCCCGCGGGCCGCGGTCGAGGCGAGGGTCTTCACGTAGGGGTCGACGGGGTTGTCGAGGACCTCGTCGAAGGTGCCGAGCCCGACGAGCCGGGCATCGGCCATCACGGCGACGCGGTCGGCGAGGGCGCGGGCCTCGCGCAGATCGCTGGACACGACGACGGCCGAGAACTGCCGGCCGCGCTGCAGGGTCGCCAGGGCCTCGAGCACGGACTGCCGCACGAGCACGTCGACGCCGCGTGCCGGTTCGTCCGCGACCAGCAGCTGCGGCTCGAGCACGAGCGCCTTCGCCAGGGCGACACGCTGGCGCTGACCGCTCGAGAGCTCCCACGTGTTCAGGCGCATCGCCCCGAGCGGCAGGTGCACCGCGTCGAGCAGCCGGGCCACGATGAGCCCGGCCTCGCGCCGGTCGAACCGGCGGTCGCGTGCGTAGATCGGTTCGGCGACGGCCTCGCCCACGGTCAGGTCCGGGCTGAGCCGGTCGGCGCCGTCCTGCGGCAGGTAGCCGATCCGACCGCTCAGCCGTTCGAGCTTGCGCGACGAGGGACGGAGGCCCCGGGTCTTCTGGCCGAGCACGGTCAGCTCGCCGCCGACGATGTGCCGACGGAGGGCCCCCTCGCCCTCGCCGTGGGATCCGAGCTGGCCGGCGATGGCGGCGGCGAAGGTCGACTTGCCCGAGCCCGACTCACCGAGCAGGGCGAGGATCTCCCCCTGCCGGACCGTGAGGCTCACGCCGTCGACGGCCCGGATGGACTCGCCCCCGCGTCCGCCCCGGTACTCGATCGACACGTCGTCCGCGACGACCGCCGGTCCGTTGACCGCGATCATGGGTCCCCTTCCACGCCGCCCCCTGGCGGCGGTTCGCGACGGACCGCCCTGGCAGGTCCGTCGTGCGTACAGCAGTGGAGCCGACCACCCTGGAGGCCCGGCGTGCGTCGACGACGCTGCCGGGCCTCCAGGGTGGGTCACCCCGGGTCAGGACCCGGCGTGCTCCAGTCGCTCCAGCGTACGCCGTCGCTCCGCCTGCTCCGCTGGATCCGGCACCGGCAGCGACGCGAGGAGTCGCTGCGTGTAGGGGTGCTGCGGCGCGCCGAGGACCTGCGCCGTCGTGCCCGTCTCGACCAGGTCGCCGCGGTACAGCACCGCGATCCGGTCGGACAGCGCGCCGACGACCGCGAGGTCGTGGCTGATGAACAGCGAGGCGAAGCCGAGGTCCTGCTGGAGCTCGAGGAAGAGCTCGAGCACGCGCGCCTGCACGGACACGTCGAGCGCACTCGTCGGCTCGTCGGCGATGAGCAGCTTCGGCCGGAGCGCGAGCGACCGGGCGAGCGACGCGCGCTGGCGCTGCCCACCGGAGAGCTCGTGCGGGTAGCGGTCGCCGTACGCGGCCGGCAGCTGCACGGCCTCGAGCAGCTCGTCCACCCGCTTGCGCGCGGCACGGGGGCTCGAGACCTCCTTGTGCACGACCAACGGCTCGGCGACGCACTCCGCGATCGTCAGCAGCGGGTTGAACGAGGTCGCCGGGTCCTGGAACACGAACCCGATGTCCTTCCGCAGGTGCTTGAAGTCGCGTTCGCGGTACCCGAGCATCTCGGCGCCGAGGACCTTGAGCGAGCCGCCGGTGACCTTCGTCAGGCCCGCCATGGCCCGGCCGATCGTGGTCTTACCGGAGCCGGACTCCCCCACCAGGCCGAGGACCTCTCCCGGGCGGATCGCCAGGTCGACGCCCTTGACGGCCTTGAACGCCGGCGATCCGAGACGCCCGGGGTACTCGATCTCGAGCCCCTTCGCCTCGACCAGCGGTGTGACGTCCTCGGAGATCGCGGCGCGTCGGGCCACCCCGGTGGACGCCTCGAGCCGGGGCACCGCCGCGAGCAGCCGCCTGGTGTAGTCGGCCTGCGGCGTCGCGAACAGCGCCGTCGCCGTGGCCTCTTCGACGATCTCGCCCTGGTACATCACGGCGACGCGGTCGGCCAGGTCGGCGACCACGCCCATGTTGTGCGTGATGACGACGATCGCGGTGCCGAACTCGTCACGGCAGCGGCGCAGCAGGTCGAGGATCTCGGCCTGCACCGTCACGTCGAGCGCCGTCGTGGGCTCGTCCGCGATGATGACGCTCGGCTCCAGGGCCAGCGCGCTCGCGATGACCACGCGCTGCTTCTGCCCGCCGGAGAACTGGTGCGGGTAGTGGTCGACGCGGGTCTCGGGGTCGGGGATGCCGACGCGACCGAGGTAGTCGATGGCCTTCGCCCGTGCCTCCTTCTTCGACACGCCGCCGTGGGCGCGGAGCCCCTCGGCGATCTGCCACCCGACGGTGAAGACCGGGTTGAGCGCGGTCGACGGTTCCTGGAACACCATCGCCCCGGCCGTTCCGCGCAGGTTGCGGAGCTTCTGCGCGCCGACGCTCACCACGTCGGTGCCCTCGAGCAGCACCGCGCCGCCGAGCGTCGCCGTCTCCGGCATGAGCCGCAGCATGCTGCGCGCCGTGACGGACTTGCCCGAGCCGGACTCGCCGACCAGGGCGAGCACCTCGCCGGGGCGGACGTCGAGACTGACGCCCTTGACCGCGTCGACGGCGCCGCCGTCGGTCGCGAACGTGACGGTCAGGTCGTCCACGACGACGACGGGCTCGGTGGTGGTGTCGCCCGGTTGCAGGCGGGTGGTCGGGGTCATGCGCCCGTCCCTTCCGTGTCGTTCCCGGCGTTGCGCGGTGCCTCGGCGTCGCGCGCGTCGCGTGTTTCCCGCGTTTCTCTCGTGGACACGAGTTGCTTCAGGCGTCGGCGTGCACGCAGGCGGGGATCGGAGATGTCGTTCAGGCTCTCGCCGATGAAGGTCACACCGAGCACGAGCACCACGATCGCGACACCCGGGTAGACACCGGTCCACCAGACGCCGCTCGCGACGTCCGAGAGCGCGCGGCTCAGGTCGTAGCCCCACTCGGCGCCGGACGTCGGGCCGATGCCGAACCCGAGGAAGCCGAGGCCGGCCAGGGTCAGGATCGCGTCGCTCGCGTTGAGCGTCAGGATGAGCGGCAGGGAACGGGTCGAGTTCCGCAGGACGTGCCGCGTCATGATGCGCCACGGGTTCGTGCCCATCACGCGCGCCGACTCGACGAACGCGTCGTTCTTCAGCCGGACGGCCTCGGCACGGACCACGCGGAAGTACTGCGGCACGTAGACGACGGTGATCGAGATCGCCGCCGCGACGATGCCGCCCGAGTAGCTCGAGTTGCCGCCGGAGATGACGATGGACACGATGATCGCGAGCAGCAGCGACGGGAACGCGTAGATGGCGTCGGCCACGACCACCAGGACGCGGTCGAGCCAGCCGCCCAGGTACCCGGAGACCATGCCGAGCAGGACGCCGACGATGATCGAGACGATCACGGCGACGATGACGACGAGCACGGCGGTGCGGGCTCCGTAGAGCACGCGGCTGAACACGTCGAAGCCGCCGACCGTGGTGCCCCAGATGTGCTCGGCACTCGGTGCGCCGGTGCGCGGGAAGCTCTGCCCGTCCGCGCCCTGCAGCTGGCCGAAGCCGTACGGGGCGAGGAGCGGTGCGAAGACCGCGACGAGCAGGTAGAGGGCGCAGATGACCACGCCGACGATGAGCATGGCGCGCTGCCAGCCGGTGCTCCGGCGGAGCTGGACCACCACGGGGAGCCGCTTCCAGAGCGGCTCGTGGCGGTCGACGAGGGTGGTGTCGACCATCGTCAGAACCTCACTCTCGGGTCGATCAGGGCGGCGACGACGTCGACGATGAAGTTGGTCACCGCGACGATCACCGCCAGCATCGCGACGATGCCCTGCACCGCGACGAAGTCACGGGCCGACAGGTACTGGTTGAGCTCGAAGCCCAGGCCGCGCCACCCGAAGGTCGTCTCGGTGAGCACCGAGCCGCCCAGGAGCATCGCGATCTGCAGCCCCATCACGGTGATGATCGGCACGAGGGCCGGACGGAACGCGTGGGTGCGGACGAGCCGCGATTCGCGCACGCCGCGGGACCGGGCGGCGTCGACGTACTCCGAGCCGAGCGACCCGATCATGTTCGCGCGCACCAGGCGCAGGAAGATGCCCGCCGTCAGCAGACCGAGCGTCAGCGCGGGCAGGACGGCGTGCTGCAGCACGTCGCCGATGACCGCGGCGTTGCCGGTGCGGAGCGCGTCGATGATGTAGATGCCGCTCGCGCCCGGGATGCCGTCGAGGATGAGCGACACGCGGGTCGAGGCACGGTCGCCGAGGGGCAGCCAGCCGAGCCACACCGAGAAGACGAGCTTGAGCAGCAGGCCACCGAAGAACACCGGCGTGGCGTAGGTCAGGATCGCGAGCGCACGGAGCAGCACGTCCGGCCACTTGTCGCGCGTGTACGCGGCGAGCATGCCGAGCGGGATGCCGAGCACGAGCGCGACGATGAGCGCGTAGAACACGAGCTCCGCGGTCGCGCCGCCGTACGTGACGATGATGTCGGTGATCGGACGGTTGTCCGTCGACGAGGTGCCGAAGTCGCCGCGCAGGATGTTGCCGAGGTACTCGAAGTACTGCACGAGCACCGGCCGGTCGTACCCGGCGGCGTGCAGGCGTTCCTGCAGCTGGCTCGGCGTGAGACGACCGCCGACCGATGCGGTGATCGGGTTCCCGATGACGCGCATCAGGAAGAACACGAGCGTCACCAGGATGAAGACGGTCGGGATGATGAGGAGGAACCTGACGAGGATGTACCGGCCGAGTCCGCCGCCACTGTTCTTGGCACTGCGTTGTGCCTGTGGCTTGGTGGGATCGGTGCCGTTCACGTCCTGCGTCGCCTCGGGAGTGCTGAGGGTCACGGGGTGTGTGCCTTTCGTCGCCGTTGCACAGGCACGCGGGCGTTCCTCGTCTCGTGGGAACGCCCGCGGCCTGCACGTGGGGCTTGGTGCTACTTGCTCAGGGTGGCGTACCGGAACTTGAACGAGGCGTCGAGGGTCAGGCCCTTGACGTCCTTGCCGGCGACCGCGACGGACTTGCCCTGCAGCAGCGGCAGCGTCGAGATCTGGGTGGCCTCGCGCTCCTGGGCCTGCTCGATCAGGTCAGCACGCTTGTCCGTGTCGGACTCGGCCTGCTCCTTCGCGATGAGGTCCTGGATCTCCGGGTCGTCGTAGTGGTTCTGGACGAAGTTCTCCTTGGTGAAGAACGGCGACAGGTAGTTGTCGGCGTCGGAGAAGTCCGGGAACCAGCCGAGCTGGTACACGGGGTAGGCGTCCTTGGTGCGCTCCTGCGCGTAGGTCGTGTAGACCGTCGACTGGATGTTGACGGTGAACAGACCGGAGTCCTCGAGCTGCTGCTTGAGCAGCGCGTACTCGTCGTCCGAGGCCGAACCGTAGTGGTCGGGCGCGTACTGGATGTCGAGCTGCACCTTGCCCGTGACGCCGGCGTCGGACAGCGTCTTCTTCGCCTTCGACACGTCCGCGCCGCCGTCGCCGTCGCCGTACATCTCCTTGAACGGCTGGACCGCGCCGGTCAGGCCGTCCGGGACCATCGAGTACAGCGGGGTGAAGGTGTCGTTGTAGACCTCCTTCGCGAGCTGGGCACGGTCGACGACGTCGGCAGCGGCCTGACGCACGGCCAGGGCCTTCGCCTCGTCGGCGTCGTCCTGCCCGGTGCCGAACGGCTGGGTCTTGAAGTTGAAGACCACGTAGCGGATCTCGCCGCCGGGGCCGTCGGTGACCTTGAGGGAGTCGTCCTTGCGCAGGTCCGAGATGTCGGTCGGCGTCAGGGAGCGGTACGCCACGTCGACGTCGCCCTTCTGCACGGCGAGCTTGAGGTCGGTCTCCTTGGTGTAGTAGCTGGCGGTGACCTCGTCGGTCTTCGCCTTGCCGAGCAGGCCGTCGTACTTCGGGTTCGTCTTGTACTGGATCGTGTCGTTCTCCTTGTAGGAGCTGATCTGGTACTGGCCGGCGAAGGCCTTGCCCTTGACGATGTCGTCGGCGCTGGTGAGCTTCGTCGCGCTGAAGACGTCCTCGTCGACGATCGGACCCGCGGGGCTCGAGAGCACCTGCGGCCAGGTCTGGTCGGCGTGGTCGAGGTTGAACACCACGGTGGTGTCGTCCGGGGTGTCGATGCTCTTGAGGTTGGCCAGCAGCGACTGCGGACCGTTCTCGTTGTTGATCTTCAGCTCGCGGTCGAACGAGAACTTCACGTCGCTCGACGTGAGCTTGTTGCCGTTCGCGAACTCGAGCCCGTCCTTGAGGGTGACCTCGTAGGTGGTCGGGTTCGTGAACTCCGCCTTCGTGGCGATGTCCGGCTCGACGTCCGGGCTCCCCACGGGCGTGTTCATCAGGAACGGGAACACCTGGTTCTGCACGGCGAAGGAGCCGTTGTCGTAGGAACCGGCCGGGTCGAGGGACGTGATCTTGTCCGTCGTCCCGATGCTCAGGCCGTTCAGTTCGGTGTCACTCACGCTGCTGCTCGCGCAGCCGGTCAGCACCAGCGCCGTCGCTGCTGCACCGGCGCCGAGCGCGATGCCGCGCTTGCCCCACTTGGTCACGGATGCCATGTCCGCTGCCTCTCTGGTCATGATTGCAAGAGTCCTGAGCCGGAGGGTGGTACGTCTGTGTGCCCGGCCAGGAACGCTCATTGGTATCACCCTGTCACGGAACAGAACGAACCGGGGGCGATTTGTTTACACCGCTGTAATGCACGGGCCCGTCGCGTGATGCATGATTCCGCCGGAGTCGAGCGGCGCGTCACGCACGAATGTTGCGTGGTGCAACCTGGGTCGTCGGGCGCTCGTTCCCGGTCGTGCCCGCCCCCAGGAGCACCCGGACTGCCGTCCGACGGGACGCCAGCCGACGGTTCGTGCCACCTCGGTGGTGCGCTGGCGGCGCGTCGTGCGACCTCGCACACTACGGCCCGGAGGCCCGCCCCACGTCCGTCCGCCC
>NZ_QKSJ01000017.1:0-55497 GCF_003234135.1 Curtobacterium sp. MCPF17_018
GTGGAGGGGGCGGCGGCGGGCGCCGCGGACGTGGTCGCTTGCGCTGGCGCCGGCGCCGCGGGCATGGTGGCGTCGCGCAGCAGCTCCGCGAAGCCGATCTCGGCGGCGCCACGGACCAGGACGTCGCGGCCGAGTGCCGCCGGGACGATGCGGAGCCGGTCGGTCATGGCGGCCATCGTCTGCGCCCGGACGTCGGTTTCGATCCGGTCGCCGACGTGTCCGAGCAGCGCACCGAGGAACCCGCCGAGCACGACGACCTCGGGGTCGACGGTGTGGATGGCGTTCCGCAGTGCGGTCGCGAGAGCGGTGACCTGTCGGTCGACGACCCGCTCCAGCTCGGGCCGGCCCTCGGCGAGCGCCGCGGCGAGCGCGTCGAGGTCGTCCGGCGGTGTCCTGCTGACCGCGGTGAGCGCGGAGCGCGAGGCCTCGGTCTCCAGACAGCCGACCGCACCGCAGTGGCAGCGGATGCCGTTCGCCGCGACGAAGGTGTGCCCCAGCTCGCCCGCGTACCCGTCGGCGCCGCTGAAGGGCCGGCCGGCGCTGACGATCCCGCCGCCGATGCCGCTCGCGCCGCCGTTCAGGTACACGAGGTCGTCGACGCCGCGGGCGCTGCCGTACAGCCGTTCCGCCCAGGCGCCGAGGTTGGCGTCGTTCGCGGCCCGGACCGGCAGCCCCAGGCGTTCCGCGAGCGGTGCGGCGAGGGGTTCGTCACGCCATCCGAGGTGCGGGGCGTCGCGGACGGTGCCGTCCTCGACCCGGACGATGCCGGGCACGGCGACACCGACCCCGACGATCCGGGCCGCCGGTCCGGTGCGGGCGAGGAGTGCTGCGAGGACCCGGGCGACGGCGTCGATCGCGTGCGCCGCGGTGGGCACGGTGGTCTGCGGCTCGACCAGCCGGTCGCGGACGGTGCCGTCGAGGCCGACGAGGGCGACCCCGACGGCGTCGATCTCGACCGTGACCGCGGCGGCGAGGACGTCGCCGGACGCCCGGACGACCCCGCTCGGTCGTCCGACACCGGTACCGGGGGTCCCCGCGGCGGGAGTCTCCTCGTGCACGAGACCGGCGTCGACGAGTTCCCCGACGAGCGCGAGGATGGTCGAGCGGTTCAGGCCGGTGCGCCGGGTGAGTTCGGCGCGGGTGACGGGGCCGTCCTCGTGGACGAGCCGGAGGACGCGCGCGGCGTTGCCCGGCGTCGCCGTGGGCTGCCGTGCCATGGGTCCTCCTCGTTGGTGGGTGCGGTCGTGGGTGGGGTTTCGGGCTGAGCGACGAGTTTCGCACCGGCGGGCCCGTGGACTGTCGCGCCGCGCGAAACCCCGGCGACCGCGCGGCCCCGCAGCGTGGTGGCGGTCAGCGCGACCGCGAGAACGCGGCGTCGAACGCGGCGTCCGGCGGCGCGATGGTACCGAGCTGCCGGACGAACGCCAGCGCCTCGGGCCCGCCGACGAGCCGGTCCATGCCGGCGTCCTCCCACTCGACGCTGGTCGGGCCGGCGTACCCGATGTGGTTCAGGACGCGGAACACCCGCTCCCACGGCACGTCCCCGTGACCGGCGGTGACGAAGTCCCACCCGCGCCGGGGGTCGCCCCAGGGCAGGTGCGAGGACAACCGCCCGTTGCGCCCGTCGAGCTGCTTCACCGACTCCTTGCAGTGCACGTGGTACACCCGGTCGGCGAAGTCGAGCAGGAACGCGGCGGGGTCGAGGTCCTGCCAGACGAAGTGCGACGGGTCGAAGTTGAACCCGAACGCCGGCCGGTCCTGGAACACCTCGAGCGTGCGCTTGGCGGTCCAGTAGTCGTAGGCGATCTCGGACGGGTGCACCTCGAGTGCGAACCGGACCCCGACCTCCTCGAAGACGTCGAGGATCGGTGACCAGCGGTCGTGGAAGTCCTGGTACCCGGCGTCGATCATCCCCGGGGGCACGGGCGGGAACCCGGCGACGGTCTTCCAGATCGACGAGCCGGAGAAGCCGGTGACGGTGTCGACACCGAGCGCCGCGGCGGCACGGGCAGTCCACTGCAGTTCCTCGGCCGCACGCTGCCGCACGCCCTCGGGGTCGCCGTCGCCCCACACGCGCGGCGGGACGATGTCCTCGTGCCGCTGGTCGATGGGGTCGTCGCACACGGCCTGGCCGACCAGGTGGTTCGCGATCGTCCAGACCCGCAGGCCGTGGCGTTCCAGGATCGCCAGCCGGTCCGCCACGTACTCCGGGTCCGTCGCGGCGCGCCGGACGTCCAGGTGGTCACCCCAGCAGGCGATCTCCAGCCCGTCGTAGCCCCACTCGCCGGCGAGCCGGGCCACCTCTTCGAAGGGCAGGTCGGCCCACTGTCCGGTGAACAGGGTGACCGGCCGGGAGGCCCGGGTCGTCTCCGTCGTGTCGCTCGCGTCCGTCGTCGTCATCGTCGTCGTCCTTCTTCGCGGTGGTCGGGTTCCGTCACCAGGATCCGGGTGCGGACCCGGCGGGGACGGTGGCGGGTCGCTCGACGCGCGAGTGCACGTCGACGACCGAGTGGTCTCGGGCGGCGGCCGAGACCGCCTCCATGACCTCGAGCACGTGGAACGCGAGGTCGCCGGAGGCACGGTGCGGCCGGTCCGTCGCGATCGCGTGCGCCATGTCGGCGAGGCCGTAACCGCGGCCGGCGTCGGCGTACCCGGCGGCGACCGGCAGGTCGCGCCACGAGCGGTCGTCGGCGGTGGCGATCGACACGGTGTCCGAGAACCGGTTCGGGTCCGGTACCCCCAGGGTGCCGGCGGTGCCGTACACCTCGAACAGCGGGGCGCGGGTGGCCCACACCTCGAACGAGACGGTCACGGTGGAGACCACGCCGCCCTCGTGCTCGAGGATCGCGACGACGTGCGTGTCGATGTCGACCGGGATCGACGTGCCGGCGTTCGGTCCGGTCGCGATCGTCCGTTCACGGGTGGAGCGGGTGGCGCTGCCGCTGACCCGGACGACCGGCCCGAAGAACGTGACGAGGCTGGTCAGGTAGTACGGCCCCATGTCGAGGAGCGGTCCGCCGCCCGGCTGGTAGTAGAACGCCGGCGCGGGGTGCCAGAGCTCGTGCCCGGGTGCGCTCCAGGCGACGGCAGCGCCGACCGGGGTGCCGATCGCGCCGTCGTCGAGGGCGGCCCGTGCGGTCTGGATGCCCGTGCCGAGGACGGTGTCCGGGGCACTGCCGACGCGCAGGCCGGCGGCGCGGGCGGCTTCGAGCACCGGTGCGGCCTCGGCGGTGGACATCGCGAGCGGCTTCTCGCCGTAGACGTGCTTGCCTGCTGCGAGTGCCCGGGTGGCGATGTCGGCGTGCGCGGCCGGGATCGTCAGGTTGAGCACCGCGTCGACGTCGTCGGCGGCGAGCAGGTCGTCCACGGTGGTCCCGCGCACGCCCTGAGCCGCACCGACCTGCTCGGCACGGGCGACGTCGAGGTCGGCGACCGCGGCGAGCTCGAGGCCGGGCAGGGCCGGGAAGTGCTCGAAGTACTGCTGGCTGATGACCCCGACGCCGACGACTCCGACGCGGAGCACCCCTTCGTTCACCGTGCTGCCCACAGGAGTCCCCGTTCGATGATGGTGCGGACCGGCTGCGACTCGACGATCTCGATCCGGTGTCCGGGGGCCGAGACGAAGATCCGTCCCTTCCCCCACTGCCGGGTCCAGATCGCCGGTGCGGTGACCGGGCGGTTCCAGGGGTCCCACGAGCGGGCCTCCTGCGTGGTGGTGGCGAGGACGTCGTCGTACTCGTCGCTCAGCACCCAGTACTGCTCGGTGACGAGGTCGAAGTCCTCGATGCCCTGCGTGATCGGGTGCTCGTGCCCGAGGTCGGTGATGTGCACCGTGTAGGGGATGTAGTTGTCCGACTGCTCCCCGACCCGTTCGTCGGGGTGCTTGCCCGCGTGGTGCGCGAACTGCCCGCCGATCATGTGCAGGTAGTCGGCGTTGTCGCGGTACGAGTCCGCGATGCCGCCGTGCCAGCCGGCCAGGCCGGTGCCGTTCAGGACGGCCCGCTGCAGACCGGCGAACTCGTCGGCGGCGATGGTCGTCATGGTGTTCACCTGGACGATCAGGTCGACCGTGTCCATGTACTCCCGGTCGGCGTAGACGGCGGGCGAGCCCTCGACCCGGACCGCGAAGCCGTGGTCCTGCAGGAACGGGATGAACAGGTCGGTGGTCTCGACGGGCTGGTGGCCGTCCCACCCGCCGCGCACGACGAGCGCCTGGCGGGTCTGCTCGGCGGCGCTCACGAGGTCGCCGTCCAGGTGCTGCCGGCGGCGGCGCTGCGTTCGACCGCGTCGAGGACCCGCTGCACGTGCAGGCCGTCGGCGAACGACGGCGACGGGTCGGTGCCGGCGACGATCGCGTCGACGAAGTCCTTCACCTGGTGGCTGAAGGTGTGCTCGTACCCGATGAGGTGCCCGGTCGGCCACCACGCGGCCATGTAGGGGTGCTCGGGCTCGGTGACGAGGATGCGGCGGAACCCCTGCTCCCCCGCCGGTGCGTTCGACTCGTACAGCCGGAGCTCGTTCATCGACTCGAGGTCGAACTGGATCGCGCCCTCGGAACCGCTGATCTCGAGCGTCAGACCGTTCTTCCGCCCGGTCGCGTAGCGCGTGGCCTCGAACGTGCCGATCGCACCGTCGGCCGCGCCGCCGTCGAGCCGTGCGGTGAAGAACGCGGCGTCGTCGACGGTGACCTGCCCGCGCTCGCTCGACGCGGTGCCGGAGAGCCCCACCCCCTCGGCCATCAGCGGACGCTCGGTCACGAAGGTCTCGAGGGTGCCGGACACGGTGGCGAGCGACGCGCCCGTGACGTGCTCGACCAGGTCGATCGCGTGCGCGCCGATGTCCCCGAGCGCCCCCGAACCCGCGAGCGACTTGTCGAGGCGCCAGGTCATCGGGCCGTCCGCGTCGGCGAGCCAGTCCTGCAGGTAGAGCGCACGGACCTGGCGCACGGTGCCGATCCGGCCGTCCTGCACCAGCTGCCGCGCGAACGCGATGGCCGGCACCCGGCGGTAGCTGAACCCGACCATCGCCCGGACGCCCTGTGCACGGGCGGCGTCGGCGGCGGCGGTCATCGCCTCGGCCTCGGCGACGGTGTTCGCGAGCGGCTTCTCGCACAGGACGTGCTTGCCGGCCTGGAGCGCGGCGATCGCGATCTCGACGTGCGAGGACCCCGGCGAAACGACGTCGACCACGTCGATGTCCGGATCGGCGACGACGGCACGCCAGTCGGTGGACGCCGCCTGCCAGCCGTACTGCTGCCGAGCGGCCTCGGTGCGTTCGGGATCACGCCCGACGATCACCGCCATCTCCGGCTCGGTGCCGAGGTCGAAGAACCTGGGGGCGGTCCGCCACGCCTGTGAGTGCGCGGCTCCCATGAAGCCGTGCCCCACCATCGCGACCCGCAGTCGTTGCTGCACCGTCGACTCACTTGCCATCCGCTCGCTCCTTTGCGATCACGTGCTTGCCACAGCCAACACTACCGCTTATGTTGGGCGCGGCAACATTTTGTTTCGACGACGAACGGTGACCACCATGGCAACGACGCCCACCCGTGCAGACAAGTTCTCCTTCGGTCTCTGGACCATCGGCTACAACGGCTCCGACCCCTTCGGCGGGCCGACCCGACCCGCCCTCGACGTGGTCGAGGCGGTCGAGAAGCTCGACGAGCTCGGCGCCTACGGCCTGACCTTCCACGACGACGACCTGTTCGCGTTCGGCTCGACCGACGCCGAACGCCAGACCCAGATCGACCGCCTCAAGGGTGCGCTCGAGTCGACCGGGATCGTCGTGCCGATGGTCACGACGAACCTGTTCTCCGCCCCGGTCTTCAAGGACGGCGGCTTCACCTCGAACGACCGGCAGGTCCGCCGCTTCGCGCTCCGCAAGGTGCTCCGCAACATCGACCTCGCCGCCGAGCTCGGCGCGTCGACGTTCGTGATGTGGGGTGGCCGCGAAGGCTCCGAGTACGACAGCGCCAAGGACGTGCAGGCCGCGCTCGAGCGGTACCGCGAGGCCGTCAACCTGCTCGCCCAGTACGTCACCGACAAGGGCTACGGCATCCGGTTCGCCATCGAGCCGAAGCCGAACGAGCCCCGCGGCGACATCCTCCTGCCGACCCTCGGTCACGCGATCGCCTTCACCGAGACGCTCGAGCGCCCGGAGCTGTTCGGCATCAACCCCGAGGTCGGCCACGAGCAGATGGCAGGCCTGAACTTCACGGCCGGCATCGCCCAGGCGCTCTACCAGGGCAAGCTCTTCCACATCGACCTCAACGGTCAGCGCGGCATCAAGTACGACCAGGACCTGGTGTTCGGTCACGGCGACCTGCAGAACGCGTTCTCGCTCGTCGACCTGCTCGAGCACGGCGCCCCGCAGGGCGGCCCGGCGTACGACGGCCCGCGCCACTTCGACTACAAGCCGAGCCGCACCGAGGACATCACCGGCGTCTGGGACTCCGCGTCGGCCAACATGCGCATGTACCTGCTCCTCAAGGAGCGTGCGCAGGCGTTCCGCGCGGACCCCGAGGTGCAGGCGGCGCTCGAGGCCTCCAAGGTCGGCGAGCTGTCGACGCCGACGCTGGACGACGGCGAGTCGTACGACGCGTTCCTCGCCGACCGCTCCGCCTACGAGGACTTCGACGCCGACGCCTACTTCGGCGGCAAGGGCTTCGGCTTCGTCCGCCTGCAGCAGCTCGCGATGGAGCACTTGATGGGTGCTCGTGGCTGAGAACACGGACGAGCGCCAGCTCGTCGCCGGGGTCGACTCGTCGACCCAGTCCTGCAAGGTCACCATCCGTGACGCCGCGACCGGTGCGGTCGTCCGCGAGGGACGCGCGTCCCACCCGGACGGCACCTCCGTCGACCCCCGCCACTGGTGGGACGCCCTCGGCGCAGCCGTCGCGGACGCCGGTGGCCTCGACGACGTCGGTGCCGTCGCCATCGCCGGGCAGCAGCACGGCATGGTCGCGCTCGACGCCGACGGCCGCGTGGTCCGCGACGCCCTGCTCTGGAACGACGTGCGGAGTGCGGACGCGGCCGCGCAGATGGTCGACGAACTCGGCCGGGAGGCCTGGGTCGCCCGGACGGGGCTGGTGCCGGTCGCGTCGTTCACGGGCACCAAGCTGCGGTGGCTCCGCGACGCGGAGCCCGAGAACGCGGCCCGCGTCGCGGCCGTGGCGCTCCCCCACGACTGGCTGTCGTGGCGGCTCCGCGGCTACGGCCCGGCGGACGAGAGCCCGCTCGGCCCCGACCTCGACGCCCTGGCGACGGACGCGTCCGACGCCAGCGGCACGGCGTACTGGGACCCGGTGCGCCGCGAGTACGACCCGGAGTTGTTCGAGCTCGCGCTCGGGCGACCGATGCGTCCGGCGTCGATGGGTGACGACGCCGCCGTGGTCGTTCCCCGCGTGGTCGCTCCCGACGAGGCGATGGGCACCCTGTCCACCGACGTCGAGCTGCCCGGCGGCGCGGTCGCCCGGTCCGGACTCGTCGTCGGCGCCGGACTCGGCGACAACGCCGGGGCAGCGCTCGGCCTGGGTCTCGGCCCGGGTGACGTCGCGGTGTCCCTCGGCACCAGCGGCACGGTCTTCGGGGTCAGCGACGCCGAGGTGCGTGACCCGAGCGGGACCGTGGCGGGCTTCGCCGACGGGACCGGGTCGCGCCTCCCGATCGTCACGACGCTCAACGCGGCCCGCGTGCTCGAGGTGATCGGCGGCCTGCTCGGCGTCGACCACGACGCACTCGGCGAACTGGCGCTGCAGGCGCCGGCCGGGGCCGACGGCCTCGTCCTGGTGCCGTACTTCGTCGGCGAGCGCACGCCCAACCGGCCGGACGCGACCGCATCGCTGCTCGGCATGACGCCGGCGACCACCGACCGGGCGCACCTGGCCCGGGCGGCCGTCGAGGGGATGCTCTGCGCCCTCGCCGACGGACTGGCCGCGGTGCAGGGCACCGGGGTGACCGTCGAGCGGCTGCTGCTCATCGGTGGCGCTGCGCGGAACCCGGCGGTCCGCACCGTCGCCGCACAGGTGTTCGGCCGTGACGTCCTGGTGCCGGAGCCCGGCGAGTACGTCGCCGCGGGTGCTGCGAAGCAGGCCGCGTGGGCGCTCACCGGCGCACTGCCGACGTGGGACACCGCGACGACCACCGTGCCGTCCGACCCGCACCCCGCGGTGCTCGAGCAGTACCGCGCCGCGGCGCGCTGACCGACGCACCGGATCCGACACTCCCCGCCCCCGGAGGACCCCATGCCACTGACCGACCTGCCCCTCGACGCGCTCCGCGCCCACCGCTCGGACGTCCGTCGTCCCGCTGACTTCGACGCCTTCTGGGCGGACACGATCGCCGCCGCCCGGACCGCGGGCGAGGGGGTCGAGTCGACCCTCGTGCCGGCCGAGACCCCGGTGACCGGTCTCGTCGTCGAGGACCTGACGTTCCCCGGGTTCGCCGGCGACCCCGTGCGCGCGTGGGTCAACCGCCCGGTGTCCGACGACCCCGGCGCACTGCCGGTCGTCGTCGAGTTCCTCGGCTACGGCGGTGGCCGTGGTCGCCCCGGGGAGCGCGTGCACTGGGCCCTTGCCGGCTACGTGCACGTCGTGATGGACACGCGCGGCCAGGGCTCCGGGTGGGCCGGCGGCGACACCCCGGACCCGCACGGCTCCGCACCGCACGCCAGCGGCTGGATGACGAGCGGCATCGGCTCACCGGCCGAGCACTACTACCGCCGCGTCTACACCGACGCCGTGCGGCTCGTCGAGGCGGTGCGGACGCTTCCCGGGATCGACCCCGAGCGCATCGCCCTGACCGGGGGCAGCCAGGGCGGCGGCATCACGATCGCCGCGGCGGCCCTGGTCGAGGCACACGTCGGACCGGTCGCCGCGGTGCTGCCCGACGTGGCGTTCCTCGCCGACTGGCGGAACGGCACCGACGTCGCGGTCGGCGGTCCGTACCTGGAGCTCGCGCAGTACCTCTCCGTCCACCGCGACGCGGCCGACAGCGTGTGGGAGACCGCCGCGTACCTGGACGGGGTGAACCACGCCGCCGGCATCACCGCCCCGGCGCTGTTCTCGGTCGCGCTGATGGACGACGTCGTTCCGCCGCGCACGACCTTCGCCGCGTTCAACGCCCTCGGCTCCACCGACCGCGAGATCGTCGTGTACCCGTACAACGGGCACGAGGGTGGCGGCTTCCGGCACTGGGAGCGTCAGGCTGCGTTCCTGGCGGACCGGCTGCAGAGCCCGGTCAGATGAAGTAGTGGTGCCGGTGGTGGGGGCCGGGGCTCCCTCCACCGACGTCGTAGTGCACGGTGAGGGTCTGCTCCCAGTCGCGTCCGCGGTGGTCGCCCCACTCGAACAGGATGCTGTCCGGCACCACGTCCGGCTGGTGGAGCAGGACCCGCTCCGCCAGCCCGATCAGCCGCTGTTGTCGCGTGCGCACGGGCGGGTCAGGTGCTCGTCTGGAGCGTCTTCTTCGGGTACTCGTCGAAGCGCTGGTGGTACGTGCTCGAGAACCGCCCCATGTGGCGGAAGCCCCACCGGTGCGCGACCTCGGCCACCGTCGTCTGCGCGCAGTCGGCGAGCTGGAGCGCGATCCGCACCCGGTCGAGGCGGACCTGCAGCAGGTACGTCATGGGGCTCACCCCGACGTGCTGCACGAAGTTCTCCTGGAGTGTGCGGGAGCTGACCCCGACGGCCCCGCAGACGTCCGCGAGCTGGAGCGGCCGGTCGCAGTGCTCCGCGAGCCAGGCCTGCGCGAGCTGCACGGTGTTCACCGTCCGGCGCACCGGCGGTGCGTCGCCTTCGGCGCCCGTCCCGCCGAAGGCCCGCAGGACGGACTCGGCCAGCAGCACCTGTGCGGACAGGTGGCCGCCCGGGTTGCGGTCGGGGTGCAGCGCGTTGACCGCCACCGCGTCGATGCGGGCGAGCAGGTGGGAGACCTCGGCCTCGGCCGGGCGGGATCGCAGTCGCCCGGCGAAGCGGTGGTCGAACACGACCCCGTTCACGGCGTCGAGGAAGCCGCGGTCGACCCGCAGCACCTGGACGGTCCCCGCCGGCACGATCAGGGTGAACGGTCGGTCCGTCGGCAGGAGCACCGGCACACCGGGACGGGTGGGCGCGTCGTCGTCGACCCGGAGGCACCCCACGGTCGACCACGCCAGCACCGGCGTGCCGTCCGGCGTGAACGAGGCGGCGGCGGCCGTCGACACCGCCGACGACAGCAGCGCGACGTTGTGGTGGCGCACCGTCCGGTGGCGGAACGCGAACCGGTCGGTGGGTGCGAACCGAACGTCGCGACCGTCGTACACGGCACGGACCGTCCGGACGGCGTCGGAGGGGGTCCGGCCGCACCGCTCGGCGGCCCGGGGTGCGTGGCCGACCACGGCCCGCGGGACGGTGTCGCTGCTCACGGGTTCCGCCCCCGCTGTGCGCGGAGGTCCGCGAAGGTGAAGCGCTCGCGATCGACGTCGTCCTCGGACTGCACGATCCACCCGCGTCGGGCAGCCCGTGCCCGCGCCCGGTAGGAGGTGATGTGGACCGGGGCGACCCCCGGTGCACGTTCGTAAACACTCATGAGATCCTCCGATCTGCCCCCGCACCTCCGACCCTGTTCGGAGGGGGACAGTTTGAGTACCTTCTGGACGATAAGCGCCTCCGTCGAGGTCCACAATGGCCCCCGAACGGGTGCGATCCACATCCGCGCACCCCGGATAACGGCGGCGTCGTGGCGTCGGGGGCCGATCCGCCCGACCGACTCGTACCCTCCACGTATGGACCAGGCACCGACCACGGCGAGTGGTCCCGAGCACGGCGGAGCACGGCTGTCCCGCAGCGTGCACGAGGCGCTGCGGTTCGTGCACGCCCACGCCCGTGAAGCGATCTCCGTACCGGACATCGCCGCCGCCGCACACCTGTCGACCCGCGGCCTGCAGAGCGCGTTCCGGCGGGAGCTGCAGACCTCACCCGCGTCGTACCTGCGCGGGGTGCGGCTCGAGGGCGTCCGCCGCGACCTGCTGTCGATGACACCGGCCGACCGACGCACCATCGCAGACGTCGCGAAGCACTGGCACTTCAGCAACGCCGGGCGGATGGCTGCCGAGTACCGTGCCGCGTTCGGCACCGCACCGTCGGCGGCGCTCCGGTCGTTCGACCCGGAGGACCCGGAGCCCCTCGCCACGCCGGACCTCGCTCGGCCCCCGGGCGAGGGATCACGCTTCCGGATCGTGCTCGATTGCGAGGTGGAGGTCGACGACGCCGACGCGACGTTCGCCAGTGCCCTGCGACGCGCCCAGGGCGACGACCGCCCCTGGCACGGCTACGACCCCGACGGCAGCACGGCCGACGTCGTCGCGTTCCTGCTGGCGAGCGCCGTCCGCGGGGTCACCGGGGACAGCTCCGGCATCCGGCTGCGCGCGGTCAACCCGATGCTGCGGGCGCCGGATGAGCACGGCGGGTACCCGTCGGCCGAGCTCCCACCGTGGTCGGCACCGACCGTCCCGCCGTCGGCCGCCGGCACGGAACGGGACTGATCACGCCGTGGATGGACGAAAAGCGCCAGGGGTCGAGGAATCGGGGGAGGATGGACCCCGCGGGCCCGGCACGTGCGGCGGGTCCCACCCGACGGAAGGCAGCGCCATGGGCCAGCTCATCTACGACTCGCAACCCCTCGAGCTCCGCCTCGACGACCGTGCGCTCACGCACCTGCAGATCGTCATCGTGAACCTCATCCGCCGCGGAGAGAGCTTCGTGTTCTCGTGGAAGGACGACCCCGCCGTCGGTGGCGGCCGCAGCAGCATCTGGATCCACCCCTACTGCGGACTGCACTTCAAGTTCGCCGGCGGCAAGTCACCGAGCGTGAACCGCTCGTGGCTCGACGAGCTCTACGCCAGCGCGGCGAGCGGTTCCGGCCTCGTCCTGAGCCCGGAACCGACGGACGCCGAGGGCCCGGTCTCCGCCGACGAAGTCGCCGGGGCCCCGCCGGCACGCCCCACCACGACCATCAGCGCCTCCTGACCGGAGCGCCGACGACACGCCCCGACCGGGTACCAACGACAGGACGCCCCTCCCCGTGACCACCACCCCGCGTCGACGCCGCTCCGCGCTGCTCGCAGCCGTCCTCTCCACGGGACTCGCACTCGCCGGCTGCACGACCCCGACCGCTGCCCGGGCCGACGGGTTCGACGTGACCGGCTTCCAGCCCGAGAACGCCGACACCGCCCTGGTGGACGCGAACGCCGCCGCGATGGACGTGGTCGGCGTCGACGGCCTGCTGCTGAACCGGACGGGCACGAAGGTCACGGTCCCCTCGCGTGCCGCGAAGGCCCAGCGCGACCGGGCGCACGCGAACGGGCTCACCGCACAGCTGCTCGTGAGCAACTACTCCGAGGCCGACGGGGACTTCAGCGAGCCGATCGCGCGGAAGCTGCTCACCTCGCCCGCGAACCGCGCCCGGGTCGTCCGGTCGCTCGCCGCCGACGTCACCACGGGCGGCTGGGACTCGATCATGATCGACCTCGAGGCGTTGACCCCGGCCGAGAAGCCCGGCCTCACCGCCTTCGCCTGGGAGCTCCGAGCCGCCGTCGGCGACGACGTCCGGCTCGACATCGCCCTGTCCGCGTCGACCACAGCCGCCGGGTACGCCCGCCTGGGCTACGACGTGCGCGCCCTCCGCGCCCCGCTCGACCACCTGACGCTCATGGCCTACGACCAGCACGGCCCCTGGGAACCGGACGCGCCCGGCCCGGTCGGGTCGCTCGCGTGGTCGTCGAAGGCCGCCCGTGCACTCGCGACCCTCGCCCCCGCCGACCAGATCGTGCTCGGTGTCGCCGGGTACGGCTACCACTGGAAGGGGACGCGTCCGGCCGGTCAGCTCTCCGACGCCCAGGCCCGGCTCCGGGTCCGGAAAGCGGGCGCGACCGCCCGGTGGGACGCGACGGTCGGCGAGTGGACCGCGACCCTGCCGAGCGGTGAGGTGCTCTGGTGGTCCGACGCACGCTCGCTGCGCGAGCGGATCGCGCTGGCGGACCGGCTCGGCCTGACAGGCGTCGCCGTCTGGTCCCTGGACCTGTCCGACCGGATCGAACCGGTCGGGTGACCGCGACCCACTGACGGACAGGAGGCCCGGTGCACGCTGGCACCGGGCCTCCTGTCCGTCTCCCGGTCAGACGAGCGACCACTCCACCAGGCGGGGGTCGTCGAGTGTGACCTCGTGGACGGCGCCGGTGACCGCGACGGTGGCGCGCTCCGTGGCGGTGCCGGGGACGGGGTGTCGGACCGGCCCGTCGCCCGAGGCGACGATCCCACCGGCTGCCACCGGGCCTCCCGGCCGTGACACCGCCGCGTGCGACGCGACCCAGACCTGCACGTCGCCGGGCTCGACCACCCTGCGCATGCGGCGGTCGGTGAACGCGAAGCGCTGCACCGGGACGCGGAAGCGGACCCGCGCGGACTCCCCCGCGGCGAGCGCGACCCGCGCGTACCCGAGGAGCTGCACCTCGGGCCTGGTGACGCTGCCGTGCACGTCGTGCCCGTAGAGCTGCACGACGTCTTCGCCGTCACGGGACCCGGTGTTCCGGACCGTCACCGACGCGGTGAAGACGCCGTCGGAGCGGACGTCCTGGTCGACGACGAGCTCGTCGTAGGCGAAGTCGGTGTAGCCGAGGCCGAAGCCGAACGGTCGCACCGGCGTCGAGTCGGCGGCGGTGACGTCCGACGGACCGCCGAGCCGGGGGTGCAGGTAGGTGAACGGCTGCGCGCCGGCGGACCGGGGCAGGGACAGCGGCAGGCGGCCCGAGGGCGAGGCCGCGCCGGTGAGCAGGTCGGCGATCGCCAGCCCGCCGCCCTCGCCCGGGAAGAACGCCTGCACGACCGCGGCCGGACGCGGCTGGTCGCCGTCGAGCGCCCAGCCGATCGCGTACGGCCGGCCGGTGAGCAGCACCATCACGGTGGGGGTACCGGTCGCGACGACGGCCTCGACCAACTCGCGCTGCACGCCGGGCAGGTCGAGCGACTCGGTGTCGTTGCCCTCGCCGACCGTGCCGCGGCCGAAGAGTCCGGCCTGGTCACCGACGACGACCACCGCGACGTCCGAGGCGGACGCCACGGCGACCGCGTCGGCGAAGCCGGCCCGGTCGTCGCCCGTGACGGCGCAGCCCGCTGCGAAGCGCACCGCTGCCGGGCCGAGGGCCTGGGCGACGGCTTCGCGGACGGTCGGGATCGCGAAGCCGAGCGGCAGGTCGGGGTGCGAGGCGAGCACGTGGTTGGCGAACGAGTAGCAGCCCTGCAGGGCCTCGGCGCGGTCGGCGTTCGGGCCGATGACCGCGACCGAGGCGCCTGCCGCGAGCGGGAGGACGGGGGTGGCGTCGGTGGCGCCGTCGGCGCTGCCGCTGTCGGTGGCGCCGCTGTCGTTCGACAGCAGCACGAGCGACTTCGCCGCCAGCCGGCGTGCGAGTGCCTGGTGCAGCGGGGTGTCGAGGTCGATCCCGGTGGGGGCGTCCTCGGCGAAGGCGTCCGGTTCGAGCAGGCCGAGCCGTTCCTTCTGCCGGAGCACCCGGAGCACGGCGCGGTCGACGAGTGCCTCGTCCACCTGCCCGCTGCGGACCCGCTCGACGAGCGGCGCGAGGTACGCGTCGCCGGTCGGGAGCTCGACGTCGACGCCGGCCTCGAGCGCCAGCGCCGCGGCCTCGCCACGGTCGGCGGCGATGCCGTGCATGACCTCGAGGAACGCCACCGAGAAGTAGTCCGCGACGACCGTGCCGTCGAAGCCGAGCCGGTCGCGGAGCAGGTCGGTGAGCAGCTCGCCGTTCGCCGCGACGGGCACGCCGTCGATCTCGGCGTACGAGTTCATGACGCTCCGGGCGCCGCCGTCCCGCAGCGCCATCTCGAACGGCGGCAGGTACACGTCGGCGAGTTCGCGCGCTCCGGCGTGCACGGGGGCGTGGTTCCGTCCCGCCTGCGACGCCGAGTACCCGAGGAAGTGCTTCAGGGTCGCGTCGACCCCGGCGGACTGCAACCCGCGCACGTACGCGGTTCCGACCGTGCCGACCAGGTACGGGTCCTCGGCGATGCACTCGTCGACCCGGCCCCAGCGGGGGTCACGGATCACGTCGAGCACCGGTGCGAGCCCCTGGTGGACGCCGAGCTGCCGCATCGACGCACCGATCGCGGCGCCGACCTGCTCAACGAGCTCCGGGTCGAACGACGCGCCCCACGCCAGCGGGGTCGGGAACGTCGCGGCCTTCCACGCGGCGAGGCCGGTCAGGCATTCCTCGTGGACGAGCGCCGGGATCCCGAGCCGGGTCTCGCGCTGCAGGCGGCGCTGTTCGGCCCAGAGCCAGGCGGCACGCTCGTCGGGTTCGACGGGACGGGTGCCGTAGACGCGGGTGAACTGCCCGATGCCGTCGCGGGTGATGTCCGCCAGCGTGCTGCCCAGCTGCACGGCCGCCATCTCGCCCTGCATGGGGGCGACGACGCCGTTCTGGTCGAGCCAGTAGCCGACGAGCTGGGCGACCTTCTCGTCGAGGGTCATCACGGCGAGCAGGGCGTCGGCGCGGGGTCCGGCGGTGGTCGCGGTCGCGGCCGTCGCGTCCGTCGCGTCCGCCGCGCTGTCGGCCTGGAGGCGCGGGTCGCGTCCGGCGGTCTGCGTCGCGTCGGTCGCGGTCACCCCTTCACCGCCCCGGTCAGGCCACCGACGATGCGGCGCTGGAAGATCGTGAAGAACACGAGGGCCGGGATCATCGACATCGAGGTGAACGCGAGCACCTTGGCGGTGTCGACCGAGTACTGCGACGAGAACGACTGGACCCCGAGCGGCAGCGTGTACGCGGCCTCGTTGTTCAGGATGAACAGCGGCAGGATGTAGCTGTTCCAGCTGGCGATGAACGCCAGGATGCCGACCGTGACGACGCCGGGCAGCGACAGCGGCACGACCATCCGGAAGAAGAACCCGAGACGGCTCGCTCCGTCGATCGACGCGGCCTCCTCGAGCTCGTCGGGGATCGCCCGCAGGAACGGCACCAGGATGATGACGGTGGTCGGCAGCGCGAACGCGATCTGCGGCAGGATCACGCCGGCCAGGCTGTTCGTCAGACCGAGGTCCTTGACGAGCAGGTACAGCGGGGTGATCGCGACCGTGATCGGGAACATCAGGCCCGCGGCGAACAGGGCGTAGAGCGCCCCGCGGCCGGCGAACCGGTAGCGGGCGAGCACGAAGCTCACCATCAGCCCGAGCACGACGACCCCGAGGGTGGTCGTGACGGCGCTGATCGTGGAGTTGCCGAGCTGCTGCCAGAAGATGCCGCTCGACAGCACGGACCCGTAGTTGCCGAACTCGAACGGCGCCGGCAACCCGGCGGGGCTCGTGGTGATCTGCGAGTTGGTCCGGAAGCCGCCCAGCACGATGTAGAGCACGGGTGCCAGGTTGGCGGCGACGAACAGGATCGCGACGACGTAGGTCAGCGGGTTCGCGCGTCCGATCGCGGCACTGGACCGGCGCTCCCGCACGGCCCGGCGCCCGGGGGCGACGATGCTCGTGGTGGCCATCAGTTCTTCCTCTCGGTGAGTGCACCCGCGGTGTCGCGGCGGAGCACGAAGCGCTGGTAGATCAGGGCGACCACGAGCGAGATCACGAACATCACGACCGCGACGGCGCTGCCGAAGCCGAAGTTGCCCGAGGTCCGGCCGTTGGCGACCATGTACGTCGCCATCGTCGAGGTGCCCGCGGTCGACGCGATGTACTGCCCCCAGATGATGTAGACGAGGTCGAACAGCTGCAGCGAGCCGATGATCGACAGGAACGCCCAGATGCGGATGGTCGGACCGAGCAGCGGCAGCGTGATGCGCCGCTGGATTTGCCAGTAGCCGGCACCGTCGATGGCGGCGGCCTCGAACAGTTCCTCAGGGATGCTCTGCAGGCCGGCGAGGAACAGGATCACCGCGAAGCCGATGTACTTCCACGAGATGATCACGAGCAGCGTCCAGATGGCGATGTCGGGGTTCGACAGCCAGTCCGCACGGAGGCCGCCCAGGCCGATGCTCTGGAACAGGTCGTTCACGGCGCCGTTCGACTGGAGCATCAGGCTCCACCCGGTGCCGACGATCACCTCGGAGATGACGTACGGCACGAAGACGAGCACGCGGACGAGTCCTCGGCCGTGCATCTTCTGGTTGAGCAGCAGTGCGAGCACGATCGCGATCGGCCCCTGCAGCACCAGGGAGAGCACGACGATGAAGCCGTTGTGCATCAGGACCGCGTGGAACGCCTTGTCCTGGAAGATGATCAGGTAGTTCTGCAGCCCGACGAAGTCGGTGGGCGGGCCGTAGCCCTGCCACTTGAAGAACCCGTAGTACGCGGCGAGCGCCACGGGCAGGATCACGAACGTGACGAAGACGATGACCGCTGGTCCGGCGAGGACCGCGATCTCGACGCGCTTCCGCCAGTCCGCGATGCGGCGCTTGGTCCGCCGACCGGCGGGGAGCGGCGAACCGCTCCCCGCCGGGGACGTCCCCGCGGCCGTGTCCGACCCGGTGGTCGGAGTCGTACCGAGCGAGGTGTCGAGGGTCATGCTCAGCCCTTGGCCGCAGCCTGGTTGGTGGTCTCGACGATGTCCTTCGCGTCGCCCTTGCCGGCGAGCAGGTCGACCACGCTGGTGTTCAGCGCGTTGCCGACGTTCTGGCCGTACAGGGTGTCGAGGTACTGCGAGACGAACGGGGCCTCCTGGTAGGCGGCCAGGGCCGACTTGAGGTAGTCCGAGTCGACGACCGACTGGGCTTCCTTGTTCACCGGGATGGCGTTGAAGGCCTTGTAGTAGCCCTCCTGGTTGTCCTTCTGCACGATGAAGTTCAGGAAGTCGGTGCACGCCTTCTTCGGTGCCTGCGCCGAGCAGGAGTTGCCGTCGACACCACCCATCATCGACTTCGGGTCACCCTTGCCGCCGTCGATCGCGGGGAACGGGAACCAGCCGAGGTCGGGCAGCGGCTTGGCGTCCGGCGTCAGCGACGCGATCACGCCCGGGTCCCACGCACCCATGAGCTCCATCGCGGCCTTGTGGTTGGCGAGGAGACCGGCGGAGCTGCCGGCGCCCTGCTGTGCGGCGGTGGTCAGGAAGCCGTTGTTGAACGGCTTGGTGGCGTTGAAGTCCTCGAGCTGCTCGCCCGCCTTCGTCCAGCAGGCGTTGTCGAACTTCAGCGACTCCGCGGCGTCCTCGAGCGTCTTCTGGCTGCACTCGCGGAGCGCGAAGTTGTAGTACCAGTGGGCGGCCGGCCAGGCGTCCTTCGCGCCGACGGCGACCGGGTCGATGTCCTTGGCCTTGAGCTTCGTGATCGCGTCGTTCAGCTCGTCCATGGTCGTGGGCGTGCCCTCGATACCGGCTTCCTTGAACAGGTCCTTCGAGTACCAGATGCCCTCGGGGAGCACCGCGCCCGGCATGGCGTACGTCTTGCCGTCCTTCTCGTACCCGGCGAACGTGCCCGCACTGATGGACTTCTTCGCGTCGGCGCTGATGGAGTCGGAGATGTCCATGAGCTGCCCGGCAGCGATCATCGCGTCCATCTTGCCGCCGCCGCGCTGCAGGAACACGTCGGGGGCATCGCCGGAGTTGAGGGCGGTCTGGAGCTTGCCGTCCAGGTCCTCGTTCTGGATCGCCTGGGTCTTGATGGTGACGTTCGGGTACTTCTCCTCGAACGCCTTGACCGTCGAGGCCCAGTAGGCCTTGCCCGGTCCGGTGGTCGAGTTGTGCCAGAAGGTCATCGTGACCTTCCCGCCGTCCTCGGAGGCATCGCTGCCCGCCGAGCACCCACTGGCCACCAGTGCTGTCGCCCCGATCAGCGCGATGGCTGCCGCGGCACGGATCTTCCTCGTCATCGTGGAACTCCTGAAGTGTCGTCGTTGACATGCGCGACATCGACTGCCGCTGCGGAGAGCATGCCTGCTGCTCCGGGCCGATGTCAATCGATATCGATAACGTTTTCTTCATCGATTGCATGGTGCCGCAGCGGTACGGTGTGCACATGGACTCGGCACTCGGCGCGCGTCCCGGTGCCGGCCGGGTGACGATCGGCGACGTGGCGCGGGTGGCCGGGGTGTCGATCCCGACGGTGTCCAAGGTGATCAACCAGCGGGACGGGGTCGCACCCGCCACGATGCTCCGCGTGCAGCAGGTGGTCGAGGACCTGGGGTACGAGACCTCGCTGGTCGCCCGGAGCCTGCGGAGTTCGCGGACCGGGGTCGTCGGCATCCTGGTGCCCGAGTTCGAGCCGTTCTCGACCGAGCTGCTCCGCGGCATCTCGCGGGCGGCCACCGGCACCGGCTACGAGCTGCTCGCCTACGCCGGCCTGATGACCGGCGCCGACCGACCCGGGTGGGAGCGCCGGTCGCTGTCCCGCCTCTCCGGCACCCTGATCGACGGCGCGATCGTCGTCACCCCGACCACGGCACTGTCGAGCTCGTCGATCCCCGTCGTGGCGATCGACCCGCACACCGGGCCGGAAGGGCACGCCACCGTCGACGCCGACAACGAGGCCGGCGCGGTGCAGGCCGTCGAACACCTGCTCGCACTCGGACACACTCGCATCGCGCACCTGCAGGGACGCGCCGACCTGGCCTCCGCCCAGCTGCGCGCGGCCGGGTACCGCTCGGCCCTGACGGCCGCGGGCATCACGGTCGACGAGTGCCTGCTGCGTGACGGCGGCTACCAGGAGGACCAGTCCGCGGCCGTCGCCCGTGAGCTCCTGGCCCTCGCCGACCGCCCCACCGCGGTGTTCGCCGCGAACGACTCGTCGGCGATCGGCGTGCTCCGCGCCGCGGCCGAGATCGGGCTCCGCGTGCCCCAGGACCTGTCCGTCGTGGGCTTCGACGACGTGCCGCAGGCGTCCACCACGACCCCGCCGCTCACCACGGTGTCGCAGCCGCTCGCCGAGCTCGGGTCACACGCCGTGCAGATGCTCCTGACGATGCTCCGTGGCGAACCGACCACGGACCACGTCCGGCTCCCCACGACCCTGCGCGTGCGGGCGAGCACGGGCCCCGCACCGAGGCCGGCACCCGGCCGCTGAGCACCCGCCGTCGTCAGCGGCGCAGGGTCTGCTTCGGGTACTCGCCGAACCGGGCAGCGTACGCCGCCGAGAACCGGCCGAGGTGGGCGAACCCCCACCGTCGGGCGACGTCGCCGACGACCCCGGCCTGCGGGTCGAGCTCGAGCAGTTCCCCGCGCACCCGGTCGAGCCGGACCTCGCGCAGGTAGGTCAGCGGCGACACGTCGAACACCCGGCGGAACGACTCCTGGACCGACCGCACGCTCAGGCCGGCGACCTCGGACAGCTCCTGGACGGTGACCGGCTCGGCGGCGTGCGCGTGGATGTACTCCACTGCTGCCCGCAGCCGGGCGTTCCGGGGCAGGCCGAGCACCGCGGGCAGGTCGTCGGCCTGCGGCGGGAAGGTGTCCAGGAACGCGGTGGCCGCCGACCGCTTGGCCTCGTGCCACGCGTCCGAGTCGGGCCCCTCGGCGCGCAGCGCCCGGGACAGCGCCAGGAGCGCCCCCTGCCAGCGCTCCGCCGTGTCGGGCTCCGGCGCGCGGGTGGGGTCGAACCGCAGTGGTGCGGCGTCGACCTCCAGGTGCTCGAACGCGACGCGGTGCACGTACTCCCGCCCGAAGTGCACCAACCGCTGGTCGTGGTCCTCGGCCGTGAACACGAAGTCGTCCTCGGGCGGCAGGAGCACGGGGACGTCGCGGCGCAACTCCATCCGGACGCGCCCGGAGTCCAGGTGCGCGGTCCCGCTGGTGATCCACGTCACCACGTAGTCGGTGCCGACGGGCACCGAGCCGCGCACGGCACCGCGGAGCTGCGAACGCCGGATGCTCACGTCGGAGTCCCCGACGGCCGTGTACCGGTAGGAGAAGTCGTCGTCGATGCGCCGGACGGACCACCGATCGGCGCCGTGGACGGCGGCGAGGTCGCGCTCGGCCGAGTCGGGGTCCCCGCCGGAGACCTCGAAACGGACCGGTTCACCGGCGCGGGAAGCGGACTGCGGAGTCGGGACGGGGTCAGCCACGGTGCCCCGAATCCGTCATCGCCACCTGAACCGTTCCACGCTTCGCGTTATGTGGATACGCTGGGGCGGTGACTGCGGCGTATCGTGATCCGGACGAGACCCGTGCAGAGGGGGCGTTGTCGTGAGCGATGTCGACCTGGACGCGGCTCTGACCCGGCTCGAGGCCGCGGTCTCCGAACTGCGCGGGCGCCTGCGCGACGAGCTCGGCGTCTCCGGCGGCGACCTGACGCTGCTGCAGTTCGTCTCGCGCGCCGAGGAAGCGGGCCGGACGGTGCGCGTGAAGGACCTGTCGAAGCACCTGGGGCTCACCGGCCCGGCGGTCACCGGCATGGTGGACCGACTCGAGCACAGCGGACACCTCAGTCGCATCCCGAACCCGGATGACGGCCGCAGCCGGCACATCGAGCTGACCGATGCTGCCCGCCGCGACTACGCGCGCGCGATGGACGGCACGAACAAGCACCTGCACGACCTGATGGCCTCCTTCTCGGAACGGGAGCGGGCCAGGTTCGTGCGGATCATCGACCGCATCGTCGCGGCCGTCGATCTCGGCGCACCGAGCCCCTGACGGCAGGTTACGGGCGGTCAGGACGACGCCCTGACGAATGTCCAGCATGCGCAGCTAGGTAAGTTCCCTACCTATCTCCGCATGCCGGACACCCGTCACCCCTTCACCGCGCCGGAGGTCAGACCGGACACGATCGAGCGACGGAACACGAGCACCAGGATGACGATCGGCACCGTTGCAGCGACACTCGCGGCGAAGATCTGCGCGAACGGCACCGTGAACTGCGTCCCGAAGAGCGCGATGCCGACCGGGATCGTCCGGAACGAGTTCTCACTGTTGAAGGTCAGCGCCATCAGGAACTCGCTCCACGACGCCGTGAAGGTGAAGACGCCGACCGTGAACAGGCCCGGCTTCGCCATCGGCAGGATCACCGACAGCACGGTCCGCCATGCCCCGGCGCCGTCGATCTCGGACGCCTCCTCGATCGTCGACGGGATCCCCTGCAGGTAGTTCCGCATGATCCAGATGGCGAACGGCAGGTTGAACGCCACGTACGGCACGATCAGGCCCGGGTACGAGTTGAGCAGCCCCAGGTTGCGCTCGAGCAGGTACAGCGGCGTCAGCACCGCGATCGCCGGGAACACCGACAGCATGAGCAGCGAGGTCATGATCACCGTGCGCCCCCGGATGAACCGGCCTGCCAGGGCGTACCCGGCGAGGAACGCCAGCGCGAGCACGATCACCGTGGTCGACACCGACACGATGACGCTGTTCACCATGTACTGGCCGAGCGCGTTGTCGCGGAAGGCCACCACGAAGTTGTCGAAGGTGAACGACTGCGGCCAGACGGTGGGCGGCGACTGCCCGATCTCGGACGCCGGCTTGAGCGACGTCGTGACGAGCCAGTAGAGCGGCAGTGCGGTGAGCACCGCGATGACGACGCCGCTGACGTTGACGGTGTTGACCCACTTCCGCCAGCCCTTGCGCACACGTTGACGGGGCATCAGTCGTCCCCTCCCTTCGCCTGGTTCCGGAACGCCCGGAGGAACAGCAGACACCCGGCCGCGACGATGACCGCGGTGGAGGTCGCGATCGCCGCGCCCGGTCCGATGTTGATGTCCTGGAAGAGCACCTTGTAGCCCATGATCGCGAGCGACTGGGTGGCGGTGCCCGGTCCGCCGTTCGTCAGCACGAACGGCAGGTCGAAGACGCCGAAGGCCTGCAGGATGCGGAACAGCACCGCGATCGTCAGGGTCGGCGTGAGCTGTGGCAGCACCACGCGCCAGAACGTCTGCCAGGTGCTCGCGCCGTCGAGCTCGGCGGCCTCGTAGTGGTCCTCGGAGATCTGCACGAGCCCGGCGAGCAGGATGATCGCGACGAACGGCGTCGTCTTCCAGATGTCCGCGACCATCAGCCCGGTGATCGCGGGCACCGGTTCGCCGAGGATCACCGGGGCGTCCCCGAACAACCCGAAGAACCAGGTCGCGACGCCGTAGGTGCTGTCGTAGATGTACTTCCACAGCTGCGCGTTCACGATGGTGACGAGCGACCACGGGATGAGCATGAGCGCGAGCATCCAGCCGCGGGTGGCCCCGAGGCGCTCGAGCACCAGCGCGACGAGCATGCCGAGCACGAGCTCGACCGACACCGTCACCACCGTGTAGAGCACCGTGAAGCCGAGCGCCCGGTACCAGTCGGCGCTCTGCAGCAGTGCCGCGTAGTTGTCGAGCCCGAACGACTGGATCGTGAAGCCCTCGTAGCCGACCTCGACGTCCGCGAAGCTCAGGACCACCGAGTACACGACCGGGAAGATCGTCACCGCCGCGACCACCAGGAGCGCCGGGGCCGCGAAGCCCCACGCGCCCCGCGAGCGGATGCGGTCGAGACGCGACCGCCCCGTCGGCCGGGGTGGCGGATCGACGCGACCCGTGCCTCCAGGCCGTGCCGGTCGTGTCGCCGTGCCGGCGCTCACAGCGCCGCTCCCTGCAGGGCGAGCGAGATGGCGGAGGCCATCGCGCTGGTACCGCCGTCGACGGTCGCCTGCCCGCCGAGGATGCTGTTGCCGTTCTGGTAGACGCCCTGCGACACCTTCGGGTAGTAGGCGGTCGAGGTCGGACGGGGCACGAGCGTGATGCCCGCCGCCGTGTCGTAGGTCGGGCGCTCCTGGCGCTTGGCGTCCGCACTGACGAGGCTCGCCGACCGGGCCGGCAGGACACCGCCCTCACGGGTCAGGAACTGCTGTGCGGTCTCGCTCGACATCCAGCGTGCGAAGGTCAGTGCCGCCGCGGGTTCCTGCGTGTGCGGGTTGATGTAGTTCCCCCACCCGCCGATCGTCGAGTGGTGCTCGTCCATGCCGTCGAACGTCGGCCGGGCGGCGAGACCCACCTTGCCGGCGACCCGGCTGTCCGGGCCGTTCGCGATCCCCCACGCGTACGACCAGTTGCGGAGGAACGCCGCGCGGCCGCCGGAGAAGGCGTCGTTGGTGTCCTGCTCCTGGTACGTCAGGGTGGCCCGTGGCGACGCTCCCGATGTCACCAGCGACCGCATGAACTCGAATGCGCGCTTGGTCTCGGAGCTCGTCGTCGCAGGTGCCGTGAGGTCGTCGTTGAGCAGTGAACCGCCGGCGTCGGCGACGAACTCGGTGACGTTGCAGGTCAGTCCCTCGTACACGTCGCCCTGGAACGCGAACCCGTACGACACGTCGCCGGTGTCGACGAGCTTCGCGGCGGTCTCGCGCACCTCCTCCCACGACCCCGGCACCTGCAGGGAGTGCTTCGCGAGCAGGTCCTTCCGGTACAGGAAGAACGACTCGTCGATGTACAGCGGGAACATGTAGTAGGTCCCGTCGACGCTCGCCGCCAGCCGCAGGCCCTCGGGGAACTGGTCGAAGAAGTCCTCGCCGACGAGCTGGTTCACGGGGGTCGCGAGCTTGTTCTTCGCGAACTGCCCGGGCCAGGCGACGTCACCGAGGTAGACGTCCGGTGTGCTGCTGCCCGCCGCGATCTGGGTCGTCAGGCTGGTGCGGTTCGTGTCGGTGTCGCTCGGGGCGCTGACGATCCGGACGCGGATGTTCGGGTGCTCCTCCTGGAACTCCGCGATGAGCCGGCGCCGCAGGTCACCGCCGTCCTTCGAGGCGACCTGCCCGGCCCACCAGCTGATCGTCGCCTCGCCCTCGGGCGGTTCGGTCGGCCAGTCCTCGACCCGCGTGCGCTCGGGTCGGGTGGAGCAGCCGGCGAGCAGCAGCACCCCCGCTCCCCCGAGCATGAACGTCCTCCGGTCGATTGCCATCCGTCCTCCTCGACGTGTGGTGCTGCGAACCTGTACGTCCACACAACCAGGCGGAGCCTGGTCTGTCCGGCAGGGGCGCCGGCGGCGGTGCCGTGCCGGGCACCTTTCGGTCTGGACGACACCTCACGCGCTCGGGGATCCGTGGACTGTCGCGCAGCCCGGAACGTGGCTGGCGGCTGCCTGGAGGCGCGTGGCGGCGCCGACCCGTGCCTCCAGACCGGCAGGGGTCAAGCGGGGGCGGGGGCCGTCGATCCGGCGAGGTGCAGGGCGCACGGGATGAGCGTGTGCGTGCGCTCGGTGCTGCCGCCCTCGAGGCGGTCGACCAGCGACTCGACCGCCAGGCGGCCGAGCTCCGGCCCGGGGGCGTTCAGCGTCGTGAGCACCGGTTCGGTCGCCGCGCCGGCGCCGTCGGAGGACACGATCGCGATGACCGAGACGTCCTCGGGCACCCGGCGCCCGCCGGCCCGCAAGCCGCTGACGAGCCCGAAGTTCGAGTCGTCCTTCATGATGATCGCGGCCGTGACGTCGGGGTCGCGCGCCAGCAGGTCCCCCGCCGCACGGCGCCCTCCCTCGGCGGAGGCACCGGCGGCGACCACGGTACCGGTGAGGCCGCGGCTCGCGATGCCGGCGCGGAACGCCGCCTCGGACCGGACCTTCGGGCCGTAGTCGGCCATCGACGTGCCGTCGAGGTCCTCGACCACGAGGCCGATCCGACGGTGCCCGAGCCCGGTGAGGTGGTCGAGGGCGTCCTCGACGGTGCGCTCGAAGTCGATGTCTACGTACGAGATGCCCGAGGGGTCGGCGGTGCGGCCGATCGCGACGAACGGGACCTCGAGTTCAGCCAGTCGGCCGATCCGGGGGTCGTGCATCGTGACCTCCATCACCACGACCCCGTCGGCGAGACCGCCCGAGATGAGGTCCTGCACGTCGTCCGCCGTCGTCACCGCCGGCCAGAGCACCAGGTGGTACCCGAGCTCCGAGGCGCGGCTCGCGGCACTCGTGAAGAACTGCAGCGCGGTCTGGCCGAGCCGGTGCTCGAGCACCGGGAACACGAGCGCGAGGATCCGGGTGCGGCGCGACGCCAGTGCCCGGGCGACCACGTTGTTCCGGTAGCCGAGCTCACGCATCGCCGCCGTGACCCTGGCACGGGTGTCGGCGGACACGCGCTTGTTGCCGTTCACGACGAAGGACACCGTCGCGATCGAGACGCCCGCCCGGTCGGCGACCTGCTGCATCGTCGCCATGCCGCTCCCTCACCCTGTCCCGCTCACTGTAGCGGGGGCGGTGCCCGAAAAAGTTCGTCTAAGCGCTTTACCATCTAACCGCTTCGATGCTAGTTTCGACCCCACTCGGGACGCGACGGAGCGGTTCTGGTCCGGTCGTCCCCGATCCACGAGCGACACGTTCGACTCGTGTCCGGCAACCATCCAGAGAAGAGCGAAGCAATGAAGCCTCGACACCGCAGGATCGCCCCGGTCCTCAGCGCGGTCGCCATGCTGGCGACCGTCCCCCTCGTCCTCGCCGGCTGTTCCGGCGGCTCGTCCGCGAGCTCCGGCGGCAAGGTGGACTCCATCACCGTGCTCGACTACTACAACCAGGGCAACGACAAGAAGGTCATCGGCGAGTACCTCGACAAGTGCGGGGCCGAGAACGACGTCACCATCAAGCGCAGCCTGGTGCCCGGCTCGTCGCTCATCCAGAAGGTCCTGCAGCAGGCGTCGTCGAAGACCCTGCCGGACGTCCTGATGCTCGACAACCCGGATCTGCAGCAGATCGCCGAGACCGGTGCGCTGTCGCCGCTGTCCGACTACGACATCTCGACGGACGGCTACGCCAAGGGCGTGCTGCAGGCCGGGACCTACGAGGACCAGGTCTACGGCCTCGCCCCCACCGTGAACACCATCGCGCTCTTCTACAACAAGAAGGCGCTGTCCGACGCCGGTGTCACCCCGCCGAAGACGTGGGACGAGCTGCAGTCCGCCGCGGCGAAGCTGACCGAGGGCGACCAGTACGGGTTCGCCGTCGACGCCAACGCCACGTACGAGGGCACCTGGCAGTTCCTGCCGTTCATGTGGTCGAACGGCGGCGACGAGAAGGACATCGCGACCCCGGAGACCGAGGAAGCGCTGTCGCTCTGGAAGGGCCTGGTCGACGACGGCTCGATGTCGAAGAGCGTCGTGAACTGGACCCAGGCCGACGTGAACGACCAGTTCATGGCTGGCAAGGCCGCGATGATGATCAACGGCCCGTGGCAGATCCCCGGCCTGAAGGAGTCGAAGGTCGACTACGGGATCGCCCAGATCCCCGTGCAGTCCGCCAGCGACAAGGCCGTGGCCCCGCTCGGTGGCGAGGTCTGGACCGTCCCGAACACCGGTGACAAGGCGAAGCAGGCCGTCGCCGCCAAGATCGTCGACTGCATGAACAGCGACGCGAACCAGCTCGCGATGGCGAAGCTGCGGTACACGATCCCCTCGAAGACCGACGTCGCCCAGCAGTTCGGCAAGGACGTCCCCGAGGAGCAGGTGTTCGTCGACCTCGTCGCCGACGCCCGTGCCCGCACCGGCGAGCTCGGTGCCGACTGGCCCAAGGCCGCGACGAAGATCTACACGGCCGTGCAGTCGGCGCTGACCGGGCAGGACTCCCCGGCCGACGCCCTGCGGAACGCGCAGTCGAGCAACTGAGCATGACGAGCACCGCGACCCCCGTCGCCCCACGGCGGGCCGCCGGGGACGGAGCACCCGCTCCGTCCCGGCGGCCCCGCCCGGGCCGCTCGCTGCGCTTCGAACGGATCGCGCAGCTGCTGTTCCTGCTGCCGGCCGTCCTCTTCCTGCTGCTGTTCTTCGGCTACCCCGTGGTCAAGAACATCGTCATGAGCTTCCAGGCGTACACGACGTCGACGTTCTACACGGGCGAGGCACCGTGGGTCGGCCTGGCGAACTACGCCTCGGTCGTGTCGTCCCAGCTGTTCGGCACGGCGATGCTCAACACGGCGCTGTTCACGATCGGGTCGATCGTCGGCCAGTTCGTCCTCGGCCTGCTGCTCGCCCTGTTCTTCCGCCGGAACTTCCCGCTGTCCGGCCTCCTGCGCTCCCTGCTCCTGCTCCCCTGGCTGCTGCCGCTCATCGTCTCGAGCGCGGTCTGGAAGTGGATGCTCGACCAGGACTCGGGCGTCGTCAACCAGTTCCTCGGCACCTTCGGCATCCCGTCGGTCCCGTGGCTGACGAGTCCCGCCGTGGCGCTCATCACCGTCATCGCGGTGAACATCTGGATCGGGATCCCCTTCAACACCACGATCCTGTACGGCGGTCTGCAGGACATCCCCACCGAGCTGTACGAGGCAGCTGCACTCGACGGCGCGACCGGGTGGAAGGCCTTCTGGGCGATCACCTGGCCGATGCTCCGCCCCGTCGTGAGCGTCACGCTCGTGCTCGGCGTCGTCTACACGATCAAGGTGCTCGACATCATCCTGGGGTTGACGAACGGCGGGCCGGCGAACGCCACCCAGACCATCGCGACCCAGTCCTACGACCTGTCGTTCAAGCAGTTCGACTTCGGGCAGGGCGCCGCGCTGAGCAACATCCTCATCGTGATCTCCGCGCTGTTCGCGATCGTCTACCTCCGCCTCAACAGGAAGGCCGTCGATGACTGACGCAGCGTCCACCAACGACGTCCTCCGGACCCGCGCGGTGGTCACCCGCGGCACCCGGCGACCCGTCCGTCCCACGAGCGCGAAGCAGTGGGTGCTGTCCGGCGTCGGGATCCTGATCCTCGCCGTGATGCTGTTCCCCGTCTACTGGATGATCAACATCTCCCTGCAGCCGGCCGGTTCCGCCATCGAGGCCGCCTGGTTCCCGATCAACGCGCAGCTCGGCGGTTACGCGCAGGCGATCGCCGACCAGGGCGGCGCCCTGGTCACGAGCCTGGTGATCGCCCTGGGCAGCGTCGTCGTCAGTCTGCTCATCGCGACGCCGGCGTCGTACGCGCTCGCCCAGTTCAAGGTCAAGGGCATCAACGCGGTGCTGTTCGGCATCCTCATCTCGCAGATGATCCCGGGCATCGTCGTCGCGAACGCCCTGTACGCGGCGTACAACGACCTCGGTCTGCTCAACACCGTGCCGGGGCTGATCCTGGCCGACAGCACCGCCGGCGTGCCCTTCGCGATCCTGATCATGCGCGCGTTCATGCAGAACATCCCGCCGTCGATCATCGAGGCCGCGAAGGTCGACGGTGCCGGCAACTTCCGGGCCTTCCGCTCGGTCGTCGTGCCGATCAGCGCCAACGCCCTGATCACCGCCGGACTGTTCACGTTCCTGTTCACCTGGAGCGACTTCCTGTTCGCCCTGACCCTCACCACCACCGAGGACGTCCGGCCGATCACGCTCGGCATCTACAACTACATCGGCACCTTCACCGCCGACTGGTCGACCGTCATGGCCGCCGCGGTGATGGCCTCGATCCCCGCCATCGTGCTGCTGCTCGTGGCGCAGAAGTTCATCGCCGCCGGGGCCACCGGCGGCGCAGTCAAGTGACCGGGTCCCACCACCCCCGAAAGGCACACACCATGACCACCACCCCGCTCCGCATCACCGTCTGGGGCGAGAACGTCCACGAACAGGTCGAGCAGCACGTCGCCGAGCGCTACCCCGACGGCATGCACGGCGCGATCGCGGACGGCATCCGCGAGCACCTGCCCGAGGCCGTCGTCCGGACCGCCACCATGCAGGAGCCCGAGCACGGCCTCACCGACGAGGTCCTCGCGAACACCGACGTCCTCACCTGGTGGGGGCACGCCGCACACCAGGACGTCGACGACGCCGTGGTCGACCGGGTGCACCGGCACGTGCTCTCCGGCATGGGGCTGCTCGTCCTGCACTCCGGCCACTGGTCGAAGATCTTCGGCAAGCTGATGGGCACCACCTGCACCCTCCGCTGGCGCAGCGAGCACGACCAGGAGCTCGTCTGGACCGTCAACCCGCAGCACCCGATCACCCGGGGGGTGCCGAACCCGATCGTCATCCCCGAGCAGGAGATGTACGGCGAGTACTTCGACGTCCCGACGCCCGACGAGCTCGTGTTCATCTCGGGTTTCACCGGCGGCGAGGTGTTCCGAAGCGGCATGACGTACCGCCGCGGACTCGGGAAGATCTTCTACTTCTCCCCCGGTGACCAGGACTTCCCCGTCTACCACCACCCGGACGTCCGTCGCGTGATCGCGAACGGCGCCGAGTGGGCCCGGCCCGAGCGCGAGCGGGAGATCCCGACGCTCCGCCGCTACGACCTGGGCGAGTACTTCGACGGGCAGCACTACCGCGGCCCGTTCGACGACGCCGAGCCGGAAGCGGTCGACGCGTGAGCCCGCTGCGCGTCCTGCAGGTCGGCGCCGGCGGGATGGGGCGGGCCTGGCTCGCCACCGTCGCAGCCGACCCCGAGGTCGAGCTGGTCGGCATCGTCGACCTCGACCTCGACGCCGCCCGCGCCGGGGCCGAGCACACCGGTGACCCGTCGATCCCGGTCGGCACGGACCTGACCGTGCTGGCCGCCGAGACCGGTGCCGAGGCCGTCCTCGACATCACCGTGCCGGTCGCGCACCACCCGGTCACGCTGCAGGCGCTCCGTGCAGGGCTCCCCGTGCTCGGCGAGAAGCCGGCCGCGCAGACCGTCGCCGAGGCGCTGTCGCTCGCCGCCGCCGCCGAGGCCACCGGCAAGCTGTTCATGGTGTCGCAGTCCCGCCGCTACAACGACCAGCTCGTCGCGTTCCGGCAGCACGTCCGCGACCTCGGTGCCGTGGGCGGGCTGAGCACCCGGTTCGCGAAGGCTCCGCACTTCGGTGGTTTCCGCGAGGAGATGGACGACGTCCTGCTGCTCGACATGGCCATCCACGCCTTCGACTCCGCCCGGTACGTGCTCGAACGCGACCCGGTGTCGGTGTACTGCGAGTCGTGGAACCCGTCGTGGTCCTGGTACCGGGGCGACGCGGCCGCGGCAGCCGTCTTCACGTTCGAGGACGACGTCCGCTACGTCTACGACGGCTCGTGGTGCGCGCCGGGTGCCGAGACCTCGTGGAACGGCGACTGGCGTGCCTCCGGCGCGGCCGGCACGGCACTCTGGGACGGCGACCACGACCCGTCGAGCGACCTCGACGGCACCCCCGGTTCCCCTGCCGCTGCGCCGTCGGTCGGGCACGAGATCGCCGGGTCGTTGGCGTCCTTCGTCCGGGCGGTCCGCTCCGGCGAGGTGCCGGACGGCGAGGTGCACGGCAACGTGATGAGTCTGACCATGGTCGACGCGGCCATCACCTCGGCCCGCAGCGGTCGCCGGGTCGTCGTCGACGAGGTGCTCGAACAGGCGCACCGGGACGCCCTGGCCGCCGAGCAGGACGACGCGATCCGCGACCGCTTGGCGGGGTGGGAGTCGGTCCGCGGCGCCCTGCGCGAGCGGCTGCCCGCTTCGTGAGCAGGAACGGTCGGGTCGCGCGCGGCGACCCGACCGTTCCTGCTCACCACGTGCGGTACGACGCACCCGAGCAGGCCTGGAGGCCCGTGGCGACGCCGCCACGGGCCTCCAGGCCTGCGTTCTGCGGCGATCCGGGCCCCGCGCGCGCTCGGCGGGGACGCCGCCGGTTACGGTGTCCGGGTGCACGGACAACGGTCGTCGGACAGTGACACGGCGGCGGAGCCGGTCGTGCTCGTCGCGGCCGACCCGCGCCGGCGGACCGGCCGGACTCCTTGGCGGCTCGTCCTGGTCGGCGTCGTGCTCGCCGCGGTCGTCGGCGGCGCCGCGGTCGCGACCGCCGGCACGCTGGTGGCGCAGCGCATCGCCGAGTCGTTCGCCGTCCGTGACGCGACCAGCGACACCGCGGCGCTCGCACGCGTCGTGGTCGAACCCGCACTGCTCGACGCGGTCGCCGACCCGTCCCGGTCCGCCGTCGACCGGGCTGCCGCACGGACGCGCCTGGACGACGCGGTGGCCGGTGAGCTGCGCACCGGATCAGCGGTCCGGATGAAGCTCTGGGCGGCCGACGGCACGGTGCTCTGGTCGGACGAACGTCGACTGGTCGGCGAGCGCTTCCCGCTGTCCGACGAGGACCTGGAGGCGCTGGAGTCGGACCGGTCCGACGCCGAGGTGTCCGACCTGACCGAGCCGGAGAACCGTTACGAGCGCGGGCGCGGGCCGCTGCTCGAGGCCTACCAGGCGGTGCACACGCCGTCCGGCGAGGCGCTGCTGTTCGAGGCGTACCAGCCGTACGACCAGGTGCTCGCGCGCGCCGCGGACCTGCGGCGGTCGTTCGCCGTCCTGGCCTTCGGCACGGTGGCGGTGGTGCTCGCGCTCCTGGTGCCGCTGCTGCTCGGGTTGCTGCTGCGGATCCGTTCCGGGCAGCGCCTGCGGGAGCGGCTGCTCGGTCGCGCGCTCGACGCCGAGGCCGCGGAACGCCGTCGGATGGCCGCCGAACTGCACGACGGACCGGTGCAGGACGTCGCCGGACTCGCACTGTCCCTCGGTGCCGATCCCGCCACGCGCGACGCCGCCACCGTGCTCCGGGGTGCAGTGTCGTCGCTGCGGACCTCGATGGCGACGATCCGGCCGGCGGCGCCGACGCCCGAGGGACTCGGCGCCGCCCTCGACGACGCCTGTGCCCGCGCGCGCGCAGCGGGGCTCGCGACCACCGTGCGGGTGCCGGACGCGGTCGACGCGTCCCCCGGCGCGCTGCTCGCGGTCGTGCGCTTCGTCCGTGAGGCCGTCTGGAACGTCGTCAAGCACGCCGGTGCTGGCCGGGTCGACGTCACGGTGACGCAGGCCGGCGGCTCGGTCCGGGTGGTCGTGCACGACGACGGGGCGGGCTTCGACCCCGCCGTGGTCGTCGAGGGCGGCCGCACCGGACACCTCGGCACGACGCTGCTGCGCGAGGTCGCCGAGGACACGGGCGGGTCCCTGCTGCTCCGGACCGCTCCGGGTGCCGGCACCACCTGGGACCTCGAGGTCCCCGTCGACGCGGAGGCCCTGCGGTGAGGATCCTGCTGGTCGACGACCACGCGCTGGTCCGGAGCGGGCTGCGCGCGGTGCTCGCGACCACGGACGACTGCGAGGTCGTCGGCGAGGCAGCCACCGGCGAAGCGGCGGTGTCGCTCGTGCCGACGCTCCGTCCCGACGTCGTCGTGATGGACCTCTCGATGCCCGGTGCCGGCGGCGCGGAGGCGACCCGGCAGGTGCGGGCGCTCCTGCCGTCGGTCCGGGTCCTCGTCATCACGACGTTCTCGGACGACCACCGGGTGCGGGCCGCGTTGGCGGCCGGCGCCACGGGCTACCTGCTCAAGGACGCCGCGCCCGACGACGTGGTCGCGGCGGTCCGTGCCGCAGCGCGCGACGAGACGCCGATCGACCCCCGGGTGGCCCGGGCGCTCCTGCCCGGTGCAGCCGCCGGAGCCGTCGCGGACCGGGGCCCGGAGCTCCCGCCCCGGGAACGGGACGTGCTCGTCCGCATCGCCCGGGGCATGTCGAACCGGCAGATCGGCACGGAGCTCGGCATCGCGGAGCGCACCGTGAAGGTGCACGTCGGGTCGCTGTTCCGGCGGATCGGCGTCGCGGACCGCACGAGCGCCGCGCTGTGGGCGCGCGACCACGGGTGGTGACCGTGCCCTGCCGAACGCTGCTGACCGGGTACTAGTACCAAGGTCCGATGGTGCGGAGTCGGGCTGGCGACGACGATCGTCGTACCGGCCAGACAGGCCCACCAGGAGGCACCCATGCACACCCAGCGCTCACGCAGGATCGGCAGCGGTATCGTCGCCGCGATCGCCCTCGGCACCGTCGCCGCCGCTGCCCTCGTCGGGGTCTCCCCCGCGAACGCGTCCGGCAAGACCTCGACCGGTGGCGACTACGCCGTCACCGTGAACGGGGTCACGACGAACCCCGCCCAGGGCAAGGAACTCAGGGTGCGCGACACCCCGGTCTCCGACACGATCGCGGTACGGGGCAAGCACAACGGCTTCGACATCCGGATCGCCGACCTCGGCGTGTACGACTACACGCTGACCGGCGCTCCGGACACCCAGCGGATGGTGACGAAGCCGACCGTGGTGTTCGCGTCGAAGGTCCCGTCGCTCACCGCCGCGCAGCTCGCCAGCACGAAGCTCTCGTCACTCGAGGTCAAGGACGACACCCTCGTGGTGATCTTCTCGACGGGGGCCGGGAAGCTCAAGGTCCAGGCGAAGGACGGCGCCCAGGGCGGCGTCTTCCAGATGGAGACGGAGTTCGCGGGGCCGGTGACGTTCACCCACACCCTCGGCGCGGGCCTGTTCTACTTCACGAACCCGTACACGGGCAAGATCAACTTCGGCGACGGCACGGCCGCGGTGTCCGCGGGCAGCGGTGCCCACCAGATGCTCCTCGGCAAGGACAGCCCGCAGGTCGCCACGAAGACCTCGCAGACCACGACCACCACCACGTGGACGGTCCAGCCCGGCGGGCGGCTGGGCGGGGTGCTCGGCGAGGACGCCGTCGAACTGTCGCAGGGTGCGACGAACTGCACCAGCGACTGCCAGGCGCAGAACCAGATCCGCGGGTCGCTCCCGGTCCCGCCGGACCCCGTGGACCCGACGCCGCTGGGCGTCACGCGGATCCCGTGAGCGCATGACGGACAGGAGGCCCGTGGCGACGCCGCCACGGGCCTCCTGTCCGTTCGTGCTCGCGATCAGCGCGGGATGACGGAGAACAGGAACTTCTTGCGGACCATGTACCAGGCCAGCAGGATCAGCGCCGTGTGCACCACGAACCCGATCCAGAAGTTGCCCCACGGCACTCCGGGGATCGACGCGATCGCCAGGGCGAAGAACACCTGCCAGACGAACACGTACAGGCTCGCCTGCCCGAGCGGGATCCAGAGCCAGCCGATGGCGGCGGCGATGGGCTTCCAGAACACCGTGAGGATCGCGTAGGACACGATCGCGAAGAACGCGATGTCCACCAGGCGGCCCCACTGCAGGTCCACCCGCTGGTACGCCGTGTTGTACAGCGACTCGTACATCGTCGCCGGGAACGGCACCGGGGTGAACCCGAAGTGGTCGCCGGCCCACACGTAGACCAGGAACGCCGCGTACCCGACGACGGCGACGCCGACCAGGACCTTGCCGAGACGCCCGGTGAGCGCACCGACGATCTGCCGCCGGTAGTACCCGAGCACGAGCCCGTGGGTGAACACCACCTGCCAGGTGAACAGGGGGAACACCGCCTCGAACTGGGAGTTCAGCGGACGGAATTCCGGGTTGAGGGCCTGGAACACGTACAGCGCCCAGCTGGCGGCGAGGAGCGCCCACCAGAACCCGCGCCGGATCACCCAGATCAACACCGGGATGAACAGGCTCAGCACCACGAACAGGCCCATGATGTTGAACGGCCAGGGCCCCATCTCGAGCAGCAGGAACTGCCGGATCGCGTACCAGGGCGGCGGGTAGGCGAGCAGCTGCATCGCGTTCGGGTACAGGTCGTAGACCCGGCCCTCCGCATCGACACCGCCGGTCCCCGTGCCGCGGTCGGTGAACGTGGTGATGGCGTCGGTGTTCAGGAACGGGACGAAGCTCAGCGCGAAGACCACCAGGATCACCACGAGCGTGACGACGTACTGCTTGCGCGCGCGCTTCCACGCCCCGACGGCCGCCGCCCACTCGCCGAACTTCTTCACGGCGAACGGGTACGTCATGCCGAGGACCATGCCGGACAGGAACACGAACATCTCGGCGCCGGTGATCGCCCCGACGGCGTGCAGCGTGAGGTACGAGTACGGCCCGCCGATCTCGATGTGGGTGATCACCACGGCGAGGATGATGAACCCGCGGAACAGGTCGAGCCGCAGGTCACGGCCGGGCTTGCCGTCGTCGGGGTAGCGCCAGCTCGGCAGGAGCCGGCCGAACACCCCGCTCAGCAGGAACACGACCGCCAGGCCAGCGGCCAGCCAGACGATCCACGCCATCTGCTCGCCGCCGGTCTCGTACTCCTGGGAGATCGCGGCGTTGCCCTGCTGCACGGTCACGCGGTCGGTGACCGGACCGAAGGCGAAGTCACCGGATCGCTCGAGGTCGGCGCGGAAGGACTCCGCGACGCCCGGGTCCGCGGTGAGTCGCCAGTCGGCCACGCGGTTGCCGGCCTCGGGCTCGCGTCGCTCGGCCTCGAGCACGGTCATGCCCCGGATCAGCGGACGCTCCTGCACGGCGGCGAGCACCTGCCGCCACCAGCTCCGCTTGACCTGGAGCTCGGCGTCGCCCTGCAGCTCGCGGTTGTACAGGGCGCCGGTGTCGAGGAGCATCGGGCGGTCGTCGGCCGCCGCGAACCGGTCGTAGAACGTGCCCGACTGGGGTTGGTCGTACCCCCAGTCCTCGTCGAACCGGGCCTCGACCTCACCGCTGCGGGTGAGCGGCACGGCGCGACCGGCGGCCTCGGTCGGGTCGCCCTTGCCGTACGAGAACATCGAGAGCCCGACCCAGTCGACGGCCTCGGCTCCCGGCCAGTACGGCCCGTACGGGTCGTCGGCGCCGGTGAGCTGTCCGTCACCGCTCGTGTCCGCCTTCGCGACGTCGACCGGGGACAGGTTCCGCAGCCGCCCGGCGGACTCGCCGAACGGGTAGCCGGCACCGTACGACGGCGACCACACCATGAGCGCGTCCGACGTGCCCGCGTGCACGGTCGTGCCGAGCGCCCGGAACGCCCGGACGAACTCCGTCGGCTGCTGGCCCCAGCGGACCCACGTGCCGTTCATCTGCGGTGCGAACCGCACGAGCACCTGGGTGTCGTACTGGTCGTGCAGGTCCTCGAACACGGTGTTGACGGCACGGGTGTCCGCGGTGTCGAGCGACCGCAGTTCGCGGTCGGGTTCGAGGCTCACGACGAGCACCGCACCCTGGGTCGCCGCCGCACGCGCCGAGCGGAGGAGCTCCTGCTTCGCCGTGCGGTCGAGCGGGTAGTCGACGGAGACCCCGTACATCGACGGCGTCGCGCCGAGCCGCCCCTCGTACCCTTCGGGCGAATCGCTGGCCCAGTCGAGGTCGGGGCCGAACCACGTCGACCCCTCGGCCGGCTGCACGGCGGCCGTCGGGTGCACGGACGCAGCGGACGCCGGCAGCGCACCACCGAGCAGGAGCGTGGCGATCGTGACGATGAGGGCGACCGCGCGGGTCACCGGCTTCTTCACCGGTCGCACGCAAGCGTCCAGACGTTGTGGCCGGGCTCGTGCCGGTGCTCGAGCCGGTCGAGCGCCGCGATGGCGAGCGCCAGACCGCGCCCGCTCTCCTGCTCGACGTCGGCCATGGTGACGGCACTCAGGTCGATGTCGGCGGGCATCCCGTTGTCGGTCAGCACCGCCGTCAGGGCCTGCTCGGTGGCCTCGAGGTGCACGGCGTACCGGCGCCCGGTGCCCCGGTCGGCGCGGACGGTGTGCTCGACGATGTTCGCGGCGACCTCGGCCAGGGCGGTCTCGAGTGCGAAGCGGAGCCGGACGTCGTCGATGCCCAGGCCGTCCCACCACGCGGCGAAGCGGTCCTGCACCTCGTCGAGGGAGTCGGGCGTCGCGGCGACCTCGAACGTGGTCTCGGTGCTCACAGGGGTCCTCCGGCGGTGCTCGACTCGTGTTCGGACTGGGCTGGGGTGGCCGGGCCGCGGTACCGGACGGCCCGGATCACGATGCTGAAGATGAACAGGTCGAAGACGACCCACGCGGTGTTCACGAGCGGTGCGATCCCCTCGGCCTGGCCTGTCAGGTAGCGGATGCCGATCATGACCAGGGCCGCGACCAGGGCGCCCATCGCGTACAGCTGCGGCTTGACCAGGTCCCACCGCGGCTTCTGCTCGGTCTCGTCGCGCACCTTCGGGGTGACGCGGAACCCGAGCGGCTTGCCCCGGAAGACGTTCTCGAACGCGCTGGTCACCGACTCGATCCAGACCGGGAAGAGTGCGAGCGAGTACTGCTGCCCGCGCCAGGTCGGTCTGCCGGCGGCCACCACCCAGAACAGCAGCTGGTTCAACACCAGGAACGGGATGAGCCGGGCGAAGAAGTCGACGCTGTAGGCCTGCACGGGGATCACCCCGAACGACAGGCAGAGCACCGGGGCGGCGATGTAGACGATCGCGGCGAACCCGGACAGGTAGCTCCACATCGTCGAGAAGTACATGAGCCGCTGCCCCCACGACAGCCCCTTCTGCACCAGGGGGTTCTCGCGGAAGAACACCTGCATGGTGCCCTGCGCCCAGCGGAGTCGCTGCACGAGCATCGTCGGCAGGTCCTCGGGAGCCAGGCCCTTCGCCAGGATCTCGTCGTGGTACGCCGACTTCCAGCCGAGGCCGTGCAGGCGCATCGCCGTGGCCATGTCCTCGGTCACCGAGATCGTCGCCAGCGGCATGATCGGCTGCGCCTCGTCGTCGCGGTTGACGTCGAGGGCACGGGCGAGCACGGCGATCGACTCGATGGCGGCGACCGGTGAGGCCTCGCGCCGGCCGAGCACGTCGAGCGCGGCGTCGTCGAGACCCGCGAAGGTGTTGGCGTCGGTGGACATCGCCGCGAGCTCCTGCAGGTCGTTCCGCACGGACTCGAGGTCGGCGGCGGCGAACCGGAACGCGATGGCGTCGATCCCCCGCTGGAACGCGTACGTCACGTCACCGAGGGGTTCACCGGCGCGCACCTGGTCGCGAGCCTGGTCCACCACGATCTCGGCGTCGTCGAGGGCGGCGAGCACGCGCGGGTCGGTCTCGGTCTCGCGGGAGCGGGCGAGGAGCTTGCGCGAGGTGGCGAGGGTGCGCTGGACGGACGCCTCGACCTCGGCCACGTAGCGCGAGATGCCGAGCTGCATGAGCGCCTCGCGCCGCAGGATGGCGTTCGACCCGCAGAAGAACGCCGCGTTCCAGCCGTCCTTCGACTGCTGGATCGGACCGTAGAACAGCGGTGCCTGGCTGCCGAGGGGGTCGTCGTCCGGCACGTTCTCGAACCACTGCGGCGTCTGCACGAGCGCCATCCGCGGGTCCTTGAAGTAGCCGAGGGTGCGGTCGAGGATCGCGGGGTCCGGCACCTGGTCGGCGTCGAGGATGAGCAGGAACTCGCCCTGCGTCGCGAGCAGGGCGTTGTTGAGGTTGCCGGCCTTGGCGTGCCGGGGCCGGTCCACCCAGTCGGCGCCGCGCGTGATGACGCCGATGCCGAGCGCCTCGGCCGCCGCACGCATCTCGGGACGGTTGCCGTCGTCGAGGATCCAGGTGGTGTGCGGGTGCGTGATCGCCTTCGCCGCCCGGGCGGTGCGCTCGACCAGGTCGATCGGCTCGTTGTAGGTCGTGATGAAGACGTCGACGGTGACGTCGGTGGACGGCTTCGCCGGTGGTTCGCCGCGCTCCCGGAGCCGCCAGGCCCCGAGGGCGAAGAGCAGCGAGTCGATGACGCTGTAGGTCTCGGCGAGGATCAGCGGCACCGCGATCCACCACGAGTGCCAGTTCACCGAGGCCGCCCATCGCCAGACGATGTAGTTCACACCGGCGAGGGACGCCAGGAGCGCCACCGTCCGCACGGTCACCAGGCGTCGGCGGGCGGTCCCGGTGGCCAGGCGGCGGCGGTCCTGTCGGCTGACGTCGAGCGCGGTCACCGGGTCTCCCCGTCCGCGGCGTCGCCGGACGTGCTGCGTCGCAAGCGTTCCTCCTGATCCACCCTGCCGGTCCCGCTCCGGTCGTCGGTGTCGACCTCGGCGTAGGGACCTGTCTACCCCAGCCACGGGCCTCCTGTCAGTCCCCTGCCCCGATCTGGGGACGGACGGACACCACACGGCACGCAGCGCTCGCCTTCCGGTCACCGGCAGGGCATGCTGCTGACGGGGCACCGCGGTCGCCGGGCCCGACCGACGGAAGCGGGACACCATGTCACACCACCTCGTGATCGGCGCAGGCCCGGTGGGCCGTCACGTCGCTGCCCTGCTCACGGAGCGCGGCGACCGGGTCACGGTCGCCACCCGCTCGGGTCGCGACGCCGGGCTGGAGGCAGTGGGTCACGTCGCCCTCGACGCATCGGACCCCGACGCACTCACCCGGGCCGCCGACGGCGCCGCCGTCCTCTACAACTGCGCGAACCCCGGCGCCTACCCGGAGTGGGAGCGGGCGTGGCCACCACTCGCCGCGTCGCTGCTCACCGCAGCCGAACGGACCGGTGCCGTGTACGCGATCACCGGCAACCTGTACCCGTACGGTCCGGTCACCGGGCCGATGCACCCGGGTCTGCCCGATGCCGCGACCGACCACAAGGGCGCCCTCCGTGCCCGGATCTGGGCGGACGCCCTGGCGGCTCACCGTGCTGGTCGGATCCGCACGGTCGAGGTCCGCGGTTCGGACTACGTCGGCCCGGGCATCGGCGGGAACGGCCACGTCACCCGGGTGCTCCCGGCGGCCCTGCGTGGGAAGCCCGTGACGATGATCGGCCGGACCCACCTGCCGCACACGTTCACCGACGTGCTCGACGTCGCTCGCACCCTCGTCACGACGGCGGCCGACGACTCCGCGCACGGCCGGACCTGGATGGTGCCGAGCAACCCACCACGGACGCAGCAGCAGGCGCTGACCGAGGTGCTGGCGGCGGCCGGGAAGCCCCCGGTGCCGGTCCGACGCCTGCCGGCCGGCGCGGTCCGTGCCCTCGGGCTGGTGTCACCGATGCTGCGCGAACTCGCCCAACTGGGCTACCAGTGGACGGCCCCGTACGTGGTCGACGACACCGAGACCAGGACCCGCTTCGGCCTCGAGCCCACCCCGTGGGACGAGGTGTGCCGGCGGACGATCGCCGGGATGACCGCATGAGGGCGGGGCGAGACGCGCCGTTGCGTCCCGCCCCGCCCCGCTCGTGCCGCGGCTCAGGACACCTGGAGCCGCGAGTACTGCGCCGACGAGAGCTGCTCGGCGGCACCGCCGTCGGCGCCCACCCGCCAGAGCCCGGGCGTCGGACCGCCGCCGATCACGACGAACACGTCGCCGTCCTCGTCGGCGGCTCCCACGAAGGCACCACGACCGTTCGCGGTCGGACCGCTCATCGTGTGCTCGCTGAGCGTCCCCGCGGCGTCGCGGGCGACCAGGTGTGTCAGGGTCTGGTCGACGTGGCAGCCCTTCGGACTCCCCTCGCTGGCCGACGGGCACCACTCCGCCGACTGCAGCTGCGTGAGGTGGGTCGAGTTCACCGCGGCGTACTGGAACGCGGTGCGGGGTTCGAACAGCGTGATCGTCGTCGATGCCGCGGCGATCGCGTACCAGCCGGAGTACCCGGACCCGCCGAACGCCTGGAAGCTGACGTAGAGCGTGCCCTGGCCGTCGGCGAGCAGGCCGTTCAGGTACCCGAGGCCGCTGCCGTTCGGCGCGACGACCGTCCGCTTGGTGACGGTGCCCGACGGGCTGGCGGTGTTCACCACGCCACCGCGGCTCGTGCTCGAGAACGTCGACACCGTGCCGTCACGGCCGACCGCCCACAGCGTGCGCGTCGCCGAGCTCTCGGGCGGCGCGAAGGCGACCACGCTGGCAGCAGCACCGCCGCGCACGGACAGCTTCTGCACCGCACGGGTCACGGAGTCCACCCAGTACAGGTTGCCCTCGGCGTCGGAGCGCAGGTCCGGGGTCAGGTGCAGACCGGACGCGATGGTCTCGGTCTCGCCGCCGTCGGCCGGGTGCAGCAGGATCGCGGTGCCGTCCACCGACGGTGTGAAGACGTCGCCGTCGGCGTTCGCGGTGAAGCCGGCGCCGTCGGTCGCGACCGTGGTGGGCTCGTCCGTGCCCGAGGTCGGGAACCGCACGACGTCGCCGTTGCCGTCGAGGGCGAACAGCGACTGCGTCGTCTCCGGCTCGGGCGCCGGCGGTGACGTCCAGCGCAGCGTGACCGTGCGACCGGTCCCCCGGTGGCCGAGGGCACGCACCGAGAAGCGGTACGTGGTCGCGGGCGAGAGCTCGTCGAAGCGGTCGGAGCGGGCGCGCGGGTGGAGTCGGTGGACCTGGTGGTCGTGCCGGTTCGCGACGGCGTCGACGGCGACCTTCCAACCGGTCACCTTGGCGCCGCGGTCCGGGCCGCGCCACGTCAGCGTGGCACTGTCCGCGTCGCCGGTGACGCGGACGGCGGTCGGTGCTCCCGGCACCGACGGAGAGGTGTGCGCCGTCGCCGGCACCGCACCTCCGAAGACGAGCGCCGCGGCGGCCACCGCGGTGATGAGTGCTCGGTACACGATGGTTCCCCTGCCTTCCCCGCGGCTCCCTGCGTCACGGCTCCGGGTATCACAGCACCCTGCGGACTCCAGGGGAACGCCTGCGGGCGGGATCTGCGGTTCCCCGCACCGCAAGATGCCGCAGGCCCGGACCGGCAGACGCCGTCGTGTTCCCGAGACACCGCCGAATCCGACGGCGTCTCGCCGACTCGGCGGCGTGGAACCGACACGACGGCGTCTCGGGGCCCGGGACCCGCACCGACGACGGACGGGAGGCCCGGTGCCAGCCGGCACCGGGCCTCCCGTCAGAAGGGGGTCGCGTCTCGGACGCGGCGCGTCTCAGTAGCGCGGCTTGCGCTCCGGACGGTCGTCACGGTCACCGCGCGGCGCGCGGTCCTCGTACCGGCGCCCGCCACCACGGCGGTCCGGGCGGATCTCGATGAGCTTGCCGCTGATCCGGGTGTCGGTCAGGCGGTCGAGCACACCGGCGTCCATGTCCGCCGGCAGTTCCACGATCGAGAAGTCCGGACGGATCTGGATCGCACCGAAGTCGTCACGGCGCAGACCGCCCTCGTTCGCGAGGGCACCGACGATCTGGCGCGGCTCGACGCGGTGGCGGCGGCCGACCTCGATGCGGTACGGGGTCATCGGCTGCGAACGACGCGGTCCGCGGTCACCACGGTCGCGGTCGCCTCCACGGTCGCCGCGGTCGCTGCGCCCACCACGGTCGTCGCGGGCACCACGCTCGTCGCGCTCGCTGCGACGGGCGTCGCGCTCCATCTGGGTGCGGAGGGCGTCGTCGGCTGCGGTGAGGAGCAGCGGCGAGTCACCCTGCGCCACGACGGCCAGGGCTGCGGCGACGTCGTCCGAGGGGACGTCGTGGTGCTCGACGTAGTGCGCGATGACGTCGCGGAAGGCCGCGATCCGGCCCTGGTCCTCGAGCGCCGCGGTGATGGCGTCGTCGAAGCGGGTCAGGCGCGTCTCGTTGACGTCGTCGATGGTCGGCAGCTGCATCTGCGTGAGCGGCTGCTTGGTGTGGCGCTCGATCGCGGACAGCAGGCGACGCTCACGCGGGGTGACGAAGCTGATCGAGTCACCCGAGCGGCCGGCGCGACCGGTCCGGCCGATGCGGTGCACGTAGGACTCGATGTCGACCGGGATGTCGAAGTTCACGACGTGCGTGATGCGGTCGACGTCGAGACCACGGGCGGCGACGTCGGTGGCGACCAGGATGTCGAGCTTGCCCGACTTCAGCTGGTTGACGGTGCGCTCGCGCTGGGCCTGGGCGACGTCACCGCTGATCGCGGCGGCGGCGTACCCGCGGGCACGGAGCTTCTCGGCCAGGGTCTCGGTCTCGCTCTTGGTGCGGACGAAGATGATCATGCCCTCGAAGTCCTCGACCTCGAGGATGCGGGTGAGTGCGTCGACCTTCTGCGGGTACGAGACCATCAGGTAACGCTGCGTGATGTTCGCGGCGGTCTTCGTCTTGGTCTTGACGGTGATCTCGGCCGGGTCGGTCAGGTACTGCTGCGAGATGCGGCGGATCTGCGCGGGCATGGTCGCCGAGAAGAGCGCGACCTGCTTGTCGTCCGGGGTGTCGGCGAGGATCGTCTCGACGTCCTCGGCGAAGCCCATCTTGAGCATCTCATCGGCCTCGTCGAGCACCAGGTACTTGAGCTCGGACAGGTCGAGCGTGCCCTTCGCCAGGTGGTCCATGATGCGACCCGGGGTGCCGACGATGACGTCGACGCCGCGGCGCAGGGCGGAGAGCTGCACGCCGTACGCCTGGCCGCCGTAGACCGGCAGGACGTGGACGTTCTTCATGTGCGACGCGAACTGCTCGAACGCCTCGCAGACCTGCAGGGCGAGCTCACGCGTCGGGGAGAGCACGAGCGCCTGGGGCTTCTTGCTGCCGGACTCCATGCGGGACAGGATCGGCAGCGCGAAGGCCGCGGTCTTGCCGGTGCCGGTCTGCGCCAGGCCGACGACGTCGCGCCCGGCGAGGAGCGTGGGGATGGTGGCTTCCTGGATGGCGGAAGGGGTCTCGTAGCCGATGTCCTTGACGGCCTTGAGCACAGCGTCGCTCAGGCCGAGATCGGCGAACGTCACCACGGGCCCGTCGTCGAGGGTCTCAGTGGTGGGGGTGGTGTCCGTGCTCATACCACCAACGGTATCTCGAATGCGCGCTCCGCAGGGACGGGAGGCCCGTGGCGACGCCGCCACGGGCCTCCCGCCCGTCCCCCTGGTCACGTCACGAGCGCGTGGTGCCGATCCCCAGGACCGCGTCGGCCCGGTCGTTCAGTCGCGTCAGCATCTCGGCGAGCGAGCGCAGCTCGTCCGAGGCGAACTCCCCCGTCAGGTCGTCGAACACCTCGGCGCCGGCGGCGTCCAGCTCGTCGAGCAGTCGGCGGCCGGCGGGGGCGAGGGCGACGAGCGTGGCGCGGCCGTCGGCGGGGTCGGGCGCCCCGACCAGGTGCTCGGCCTCGATCAGCGAGGCGACCCGGCGGCTGATCACCGGGCGCGACAGCCCGGTCGCGTCGGCGATCGCGGTCGCCCGGACCGGGCCGTGCCCGGCGACGGCTCGCAGGATCACGCGGGCCGTCGGGTCGAGCCCGCCCCGGGACTCGATGAGCGAGGAGCGCAGGGTCTGCCGGACCCACAGCCGGTCGAGCTGGGATCGCAGGAGTCGCTCGGCGGCACGCCGGTCGTCGGTCACGCGCTCAGCGTAGCGGGCACATTTAGTTGCTTGCCGGAAGCAACAGATGTATCGTTGCGCGGTCTGCAAAGTTTCACAGCCAGAAAAAGGAGTTCGATGACCGCCACCGCACCCGTCCCGGTGCAGCACGGTCGGCACACCGCCGAGGCCCCCGCGGCCTCCGGGGGCGCCGGCCAGCAGCCGCTGATGACCCACCGTCAGATCCTCCTGGTGATCTACGGCCTGATGGCGGGCATGTTCCTGTCCTCGCTCGGCCAGACGGTGTTCGGCACGGCGATCCGCACGATCGGCGACGACCTGCACGGGCTCGACCAGCAGGCCTGGGTGACGACCGCGTACCTCATCACCTCGACGATCGCGACGCCGATCTACGGCAAGCTCTCCGACATCTTCGGCCGCCGCCCGCTGTACATCTTCGGCATCGTCGTCTTCATCCTCGGCGCCGTCCTGTCGTCGATGTCGACCTCGATGCTCATGCTCGCCGCCTTCCGCGCGGTGCAGGGCATCGGTGCCGGCGCGCTGATGTCACTGCCGCTCGCGATCATGGGCGACATCCTCGCCCCGCGCGAGCGCGCCAAGTACCAGGGGTACTTCCTCGCCGTGTTCGGCATCTCGTCCGTCATCGGCCCGCTCATCGGCGGTCTGCTCGCCGGTTCCTCCGAGATCCTGTGGATCACCGGCTGGCGCTGGGTGCTCCTGATCAACGTGCCGATCGGTGTCGCGGCGCTCCTCATGGTCATCGTGTTCCTGCACCTGCCGAAGGTGCACGGCGCCGGCGACGCGAAGCCGAAGGTCGACTGGTGGGGCGCGACCGCCGTCATCGTCACCCTCGTGCCGCTCCTGCTCGTCGCCGAACAGGGCCGCATCTGGGGCTGGGGCTCCCCCGCCGCCCTCGCCTGCTACGTCGTCGGTGTCGTCGGCCTGATCGGTCTGCTGCTCATCGAGTCGAAGATGGGCGACGCGGCGATCATCCCGCTCAAGCTGTTCCGCTCGGGCACGTTCTCGATGGCGACCGTCATCGGGTTCCTGGTCGGCTTCGCGATGTTCGGCGCGATGCTCACCATCCCGCTCTACCTGCAGATCGTCGTCGGACTGACCCCGACCGAGTCCGGCTTCGCGACGCTGCCGCTCGTCGGTGGTCTGATGATCGCCTCGATCACCTCGGGTCAGATCGTCGCCCGCGTCGGCCGGTACCGGATCTTCCCGGTCATCGGCACCGCGCTCGTCTCCGCCGGCTACGTCGTCCTGACCTTCATGACGATCGACAAGCCGCTCTGGTTCCTGATGATCGGCATGTTCCTCATCGGGCTCGGCCTCGGCTCGGTCATGCAGTCGCTGACCCTGGCGTCGCAGGGCTCCGTCGAGGCTCGTGACATGGGCGTCGCCACGTCGTCCGCCACGTTCTTCCGCCAGATCGGTGGCACGCTCGGCACCGCCGTGCTGCTGTCCATCCTGTTCTCGGTGATGCCGGCGAACATCCTGACCGCGACCGCGAACCAGAAGGACCTCGGTCCGGCGCTCGACGCCGCGCTCAACCCGACCGTCGCCAGCGCGAAGGCGAACCAGGGCGCCATGGACAAGATCTGGACGCCCGTCGTCACCCCGCTGACGAAGACCGTGCAGTCGCAGCTCGACGCCGCCTCGGCGAAGGCGAAGCAGGCCGCCGACGCCGCGGTCACCGAGCAGGTCACCGCGGCCGTGCAGCAGCAGGTCACCGCCGGTGCCGTGCCCGCCGCAGCAGCGCAGACCGTCATCGACCAGCAGGTCACCGCGGCCACGCCGGCCGCCGAACGGTCGGCACTCGAGCAGGTCGCCGACCAGGCGCACGCCAGCGTGCAGGACGGCACCGTGTCCGTCGACTGGGCGGACGCCGGACAGCGCTCCTACTGGGTCGACGAGCTCACCCCGGAGCTGGCGAAGAAGATCGACGACGGCAACACCACGAGCGACAGCGCCACCAGCACGAACGACACCTCGTTCCTGACCGGTGCGGACAGCCGCCTGACCCGGCCGTTCATGGCGGGCTTCAACGCCTCGTCCGTGACGATCTACTGGGTCGGTCTCGGCGTCATCCTGCTCGCGTTCGTGCTGACCTGGTTCTTCCGGGTACCGCCGCTGCGCCAGCGGTCCGCGCTGCAGGAGCAGGCCGACATGTCCGCCGAGGCGCAGCTCGAGGCCGAGGCGGGAGCCGCCGCAGCCGAGGCCGGCTCGTTCACAGGCCCGATGACCGGGTCCGTGCCGACCGGTTCGGGTTCGACCGGATCGGGTTCGACCGGATCGGGTTCGACCGGATCGGGTTCGACCGGATCGGGTTCGACCGGTTCGGGTTCGACCGGATCCACGCCGACGCACCGTCGGTGACCGACCGGGGCGTCCGTCCGTGCCCCCTTTCCGGGCGGGCGCCCCGCCCACACACACCAACCCACCAGGAGTCCACGTGATCACCACCCCGGCAGCGGCTGCGGCAACGGAGCCGTGCACGCTGCGTGAACGGAAGAAGCAGCAGACCCGGCAGGCACTGCACGACGCAGCGCTCACCCTGGTGTCCGCGCACGGGCTCGACGGCGTCACGGTCGAGCAGATCTGCGCCGACGCCGACGTCTCCCCCCGCACCTTCTTCAACTACTTCTCGTCGAAGGCGCACGCCGCGCTCGGGCTCGACTCCGTCGAGGTCCCGGAGCACTCCGCGGCCTGGTTCGCCGAGACCGACGGTGCCCTGGTCGACGACCTGTGCACCCTGGTCGCGGCCACCGTCCCGCTCTCGCAGGACCGCCTCCGAATGAAGGAGCTGCTCGTGCTCCGGCCGGAGATGTCCTCGATGGTGATGCAGTGGATGGCCGAGTCGCGCCAGTCCCTGCTCAGCGTCGTCGGCACCCGCACGGACGCGCAGACCGCCCGCACCGCGGTGACCCTGGTGATGTCGGCGCTCAGCGAGGCGGCGCACCGCGAGACCGTGCGGAGCAACGACGAGCTCGCGGACCGGCTCCGTGCCGTCGTGCGCGAGATGGCGGCGCTCGTCTCCTGAGCCGCCGCCGGCCGGCTCACCTTGTCGAATCGGGCGTACCTGGCAGGAAGTTCCTGCCCGGTACGCCCGATTCCGCTTTCCAGTGCACCTGTTCTGGGAAGGAACGTCGCGCCGTGCGCGTGCCCGGAGCCGGACGGGAGGCCCGTGGCGGTGTCGCCACGGGCCTCCCGTCCGTCAGGTGTCCGGGTGGCGAACACGCCGTCGTGTCCGCCCGACGCCGCGAAGTCGTCGAGGCGCCCCCGTTCCCGGAGGCGTCTCGACGTGACGACGGCGTCTCGTGCCGCAGCAACGGGTCAGACGACGGACCAGCCGCCGTCGCTCGGCAGCACCGCACCGTTGACGTTCGCCGAGTCATCGCTCAGCAACCAGGTGATGGCGGCGGCGAGCTGCTCGGGCTGGGCGACCGGCGGGATGGTGGTCTGCATGATCGGACCGACCCGGCGGGCCGCGTACTCGCTGCGCATCGGTGCCTCGATGTTCGTGGCGACCGCACCCGGTGCCACGGCGTTCGCCCGGATGCCCTGCGGCCCGTGGAAGAACGCGACGCTCTTGGTGTACCCGGCGATGGCGTGCTTCGACGAGGTGTAGGCAGCACCGGCGGCCGAGGCCTTCAACGCGGCCTCGGACGCGACGTTCACGACCGAGCCCTTGCCGGCGGCGATCATCAGCGGCAGCACCGCGCGCGTCAGGCGCATCGGGCCGGTGACGTTGACGCTGAAGACACGCTCCCAGGTGGCGTCGTCGACCTCGTCCGGCGGCAGGAACGCGTCCATGATGCCGGCGACGTTGGCGAGCCCGTCCACCCGGTCGCCGGCGGCGGCGATGAGTGCGTCGATGGTCTCGCTCGCGGCGACGTCGCCGACGACGGTCTCCACGGCGAAGCCCTCGAGCTCCGAGCGGAGTGCGTCGAGTCGCTCGCCCACGACGTCGGTCGCGATGACGCGCCCGCCCTCGTTCGCGATGCGCGTCGCCGTGGCGCGTCCGATGCCGGAACCCGCTCCGGTGACGATGATGGTCCTGCCGGTGAACCGTCCGGCGGTGGTGTCGGTCATGTCGTCTCCTCGATGAGAGGCGCTCACTGCGCCACACCGGTTATAGCACTCAGTGCCGAAAGGTCTCCATGAGCTCGACGAACGACCGTCCGACGGGGCGCCCGCGCACCATCGACCCCGACGCCGTGTCCCTCGTCGCGCTCCGGCTGTTCGACGAGCAGGGCTTCGACGCGGTGTCGATGGAGGACGTCGCCGCGGCGGCCGGGGTGAGCCGTCGGTCGCTCTTCCGGCTGTTCCCGAACAAGGCGGCGCTGGTGTGGGGCGGTCTCGACGAGTTCGCCGCACGGTTCCGCGAAGCCCTGCGGTCACGGCCGGCAAACGAGCCCTCGGCGGTGGCGCTCCGGGCGGCCTACCGGATCGGAGCGACGTTCCCGGACGACGCGGTCGAGGTCACCCGACACCGACTCCGGGTCATCCGCGCGAACCCGTCGCTCGAGCACGTCGGCGCCGCCACGGTCACGGCCCTGACCGACGAGATCCTGCGGTACGTGGCCGAGCGGGACGGGGTCACCGCCGACGACCTCGCCGTCGCCGTGCGCGCCCACACGCTGGCCGCCGCCGCGAGCGCCGCACTCACCTGGTGGGCGCTGCACGGCGACGGACGGCCGGAGGACGTCGTGGAGCGCGCACTGGCGCTGCTCGGCTGACGAGCCCGAGGTTCCCCCACTCCGCACACGGGAGTACCTTGCCGGGCATGCACACGACCGGACCCGCGCCGTACTTCCAGTTCGCCGGCGCCGCCAGGCAGGCCCTCGAGCACTGGCAGCGGGTGTTCGGTGGCGAGGTGCAGATCGCGACCTATGCGGACTTCTCCCGCACGGACGGTCCGGCCGACGCCGTCGCGCACGGCCAGCTCACCGGCGAGCTGCAGCTGTTCGCCGCGGACGCGAGCGAGCGCGACACCCCGTTCTCGGCGACGGGGCTGCTCTTCTCACTGCTCGGCGCTGCGGAACCGGGCGTCCTGCGTCGGTGGTTCGACCAGCTCGCCGAGGGCGGCACGGTCGTCGACCCGCTGCAGCAGCGCCCGTGGGGCGACTGGGACGGCACCGTCCGTGACGCGTACGGGGTCACCTGGCTGATCGGGTTCGAGGACTCGGCGCGCTGAGTCCCGCCCGCTGCAGCGCCTACTGCTGGTCGGACGGCAGCAGCGGCGCCCAGAAGGCGTCGGGACCGTCGGCCTGCACCGAGTCGCGCTCGAACCGGAACCCGTAGTCGCGCACGAAGTCGAGGGCCGCGGCCTGCTCGTCCTCGGCGTCGTCGTGGTCCGCGTCGAACAGGTACACCCCGTGCCCCATCGCGACACCGGCGTCGCTGATGACGGAGAGGTCCCAGCGCCCCTGTTCGGAACGCTCGATCCGGACGACGGCGGCCTGGGATGCGGTGAAGTCAGCCATGCCGCGAGCCTACGGACGCCCCGTGGCTGGCGTTCAGGATGCTCCGCGGCCACTACGCTGTGCACGGTCACAGGTCAGACGAGTGGAGAACGAATTGTCAGTCGGATTGCTCGCCGTGGTGGACGACATCCTCTCCGCAGCCCTCAAGGCCAGCGCGAAGACCGCCGGGGTCGTGATCGACGACGCCGCCGTCACGCCCCAGTACGTGCAGGGCCTCGAGCCCGCTCGTGAACTCCCGGTCGTCGGGCGCATCGCCCTCGGCAGCCTGTTCAACAAGTTCATCATCATCATCCCGCTGGCCTTGCTGCTCACGGCCTTCGCACCCGGGGTGCTGCCGTGGCTGCTGCTGCTCGGCGGCACCTACCTGTGCTTCGAGGGTGCCGAGAAGGTCACCGAGTGGTTCGGTGTCCACCACGAGGGCGGGTCCGACGAGGCCGTCACCGAACCGAAGCTCGTCTTCGGCGCCATCCGCACCGACCTCATCCTGAGCACCGAGATCATGCTCATCGCACTGGCGGGCCTCGACCCCGACCTGGGGCTCTGGCCGACGCTCGGCGCCCTGATCGTGATCGGTCTGGTCATGACCGCGGTCGTCTACGGCGCCGTGGCACTGCTCGTGAAGGTCGACGACATCGGCCTGCAGATGATGAAGAACTCCGTCCGCCGCACCCGCCGGATCGGTGCCCGCATCGTGCGTGCTATGCCGATGGTCTTCCGCGTCATCAGCGTCATCGGCACGGTCGCGATGCTGTGGGTCGGTGGCCACCTGGTGATCGCGAACCTCGCCGAGACCTTCTGGCACGGTCCGTACGACCTGCTGCACGTGATCGAGCACGCGCTCGAGGCCGCAGGCCCCGTCGTCGTCTGGATCGCCGACACGGCCGTGTCGGCCGTGGTCGGCCTCGCGCTGGGCATGGTCGTCGTCGGCATCGTGCTGGGCATCGGCCGCCTGCGCGGCAAGCGGCACTGACGCGGCTGCACGGCGGACGGGAGGCCCGTGGCGGTCCGACGCCGCGCCTCCCGTCCGGCGCACCGCGCGCCCACCGCTGACGGTGCGAGCCGCACTCAGCGCTGCACGTTCTCCAGGTCCTCGAGCAGGCTCGGGTGCGTCGGGACCCAGCCGAGCGCTCCGCGCGTGTGGGCACTCGACGCCGGCTGGTCCATCGCGAAGATCGGCGCGAACGCGCCGAACGTCTCGTCGGCCACCCGCTCGACGGGCAGGCCGAGCCGACGCCCGATGACCTCGGCCAGGTCACGCACCCGGTCGCCCTCGTCGGCGACCGCGTGCCAGACGGTCCCCGCCGGAGCACCTTCGAGCGCGAGCCGGAACAGCACCGCGGCGTCCGCGGCGTGCACGGCGGGCCACCGCTGCTCGCCGTCGCCGGGGTAGCCCGCGACCCCCGCCTGTCGGGCCGCCTCCGTCAGGATCCCGGCGAACCCGCCCGTGCCGTCCGCGTGCACGGTGCGCGGCAGCCGGATCGCCGAGACCCGGACACCCCGTGCCGCCAGGTCGAGGGCGGCGAGGACGGATCGGGCTCGCCCCGCGACCGGCCCCTCGAGCGGGAGCGGGTCGGTCTCGACCGATGCCCGACCAGGCTCCCACGGTGTGCCGGAGACGACGACGAACGGGCGGTCGCTGCCGACGAGCGCCTCGCCGAGTGCGGCCATGGCGGCACCTTCCTCGGCGATGCCCCGCTCGAGCGCCTCCGCCGAACTGAAGTCGTTCGAGAACGCGAGGCTGATGACCCCGTCGGCGGCGCGTGCGCCCTCGCGCAGCACGTCGAGGTCGGTGAGTGCACCGCGGGTGGGGGTCGCCCCCGCGGCGACGAGGGCAGCGGTCGACCGGTCCGACCGGGCCAGGGCCGTGACGGTGTGCCCGGCTGCGATGAGTTCGGTGACGACCGCGGTGCCGATGGTGCCGGTGCCGCCGGTGACGAAGACGTGCATGGTGCTCCTCAGAAGTGATGGGACTTTTGTACCGTCACCGTACACCCGCGATGGGACAATTGTCCCGTCGCGTATGATCGTCCCATGGTGCGATGGCAACCCGGAGCCCGGGAACGACTGGTCCTGGCCGCGGTCGACCTGTTCTCCGAGCAGGGCTACGACGAGACGACCGTCGCGCAGATCACCGACCGCGCCGGTGTCACGAAGAGCACGTTCTTCCGGCACTTCCCGGACAAGCGCGAACTGCTCGTCGCCGGGCAGGAGACCCTGAGCCGCCTCCTCGCCGAGGGGATCACCGGCGCACCGGCCGGCGCCACCCCGCTCGATGCCGTCGCCGCGGGACTGGAACGGGCCTCGGACGAGATGGGACCGCTCAACCGCGAGCTCGGACCACGACTGCGAGCGGCCGTCGCCGCCAGCGCCGAGCTGCAGGAGCGCGACGCCCTGAAGAGCGTCGGGATGGCCGCGGCCATGACCGACGCCCTGGTCGGCCGCGGTGTCGCCGACGCGCCCGCGCGGCTGGCCGCCGAGATGGGTGTCCTGGCATTCAAGCAGGGCTTCGAGCGGTGGTCCGGTGTGGGGCGTGCGGACGACGACCGGCTGGCCGACCACGCCGCGGCCGCGCTCGCGGAGCTCCGAGCCGCGGCCGCCCAGCTCGGCTGAGCGGACGCCGGTCGCGCATCGACGTATCCTCGGCGCCATGGCAACGGTGCGACAGGTCCAGGTGACGTTCGACTGCGCCGAGCCGGAGCGTGTCGCCCGGTTCTGGTGCGAGGTCCTCGGGTACGTGGTGCCACCGCCCCCACCGGGGTTCGCCGACTGGGACGCGTTCGACCGGTCGCTGCCGCCGGAGCACCGGGGATCGGCCTTCGCGTGCGTCGACCCGACCGGTGCCGGGCCCCGCCTGTTCTTCCAGCGCGTCCCCGAGGGCAAGACGGCGAAGAATCGCGTGCACCTGGACGTCCGGGTCGGCACCGGGATGCTCGGTGCCGAACGGCTCGCGGCCCTCGACGCCGAGAGCGCCCGACTGGTCGGGCTCGGCGCCACCCAGGTCCGTCGGATGACGGCGGACCAGGTGAACGAGTCGTGCATCGTCATGCAGGACGTCGAGGGCAACGAGTTCTGCCTGGACTGACCGGCGTATCGTCGACGGACCCGAAGCCGCACCGCCGCGCCACGGAAGGACCCCCACCCCGAATGACCGTCACCACCGCATCCGACGCCACCGCCCTCGAACACCTGCTGGGGTCGGACCAGGTGCTCCGCGACCCGGAGTCGCTCGAGCGCTACCGTCACGACGACGCCGAGTGGGCCGACTCCACCGCGCCGCTCGCCGTGGTCCTGGCGCGCAGCACCGACGACGTCGTCACCGCCGTCCGCTGGGCAGCAGCCGCGGGTGTCCGGGTCGTCCCCCGTGGTGCCGGCACCGGCCTGTCCGGCGGCGCGAACGCGATGGCCGACTCGATCGTCGTGTCGCTCGAGCGGATGAACCGGGTGCTCGAGGTGAACACCGACGAGCGCTACGCCGTCACCGAGCCCGGCGTCATCAACGACGCACTCCGCGCGGCGGTCGCCGAGCACGGCCTCTGGTACCCGCCGGACCCGGCGAGCTCGGCCATCTCGACGATCGGCGGCAACGTCGCGACGAACGCCGGCGGCATCTGCTGCGTCAAGTACGGGGTCACCCGCGACTACGTGCTCGGCATGACCGTCGTGCTGGCCGACGGATCGGTGGTCGAGCTCGGTCGCCGGACGGCGAAGGGCGTCGCCGGGTACGACCTCACCGGGCCGATGGTCGGTTCCGAGGGCACGCTCGGCATCGTCGTGTCGGTCACCGTGAAGCTGCTCCCCCTGGCCGGCCGTGACGAGCGGGCGGTGATCGGGTACTTCCCCTCGCTGACCGCAGCGGGCGACGCCGTGGCCGCGATCTCGCGCGCGGGCATCATCCCCGCGGCACTCGAGATCGTCGACCGCACCTGCCTGCGAGCCGTCGACGCCTGGATGCACCTCGGGCTGCCGGCGGACGTCGACACCCTGCTGCTCGCACGGGTCGACGAGCGCGGTGCGGCCGGCGACGGGATCGCCGACCACGTCGCCGACGTCTTCGCGCGGGCCGGCGGCACGGACGTCGAGCGGGCCACCGATCCCCAGGACATCGACCGACTGTTCCAGGCCCGCCGACTCGCCTACCCGGCACTCGAACGGCTCGGTCCGGTGTTGACCGAGGACATCTGCGTGCCGAGGAGCGCGGTGCCCGAGATGCTCCGGCGGATCCAGGTGACCGCGGACGCACAGGACGTCACGATCGCCAACATCGCGCACGCCGGCGACGGCAACCTGCACCCGCTGATCATCGCGCCCGAGGGCGACGACGCCGCGAAGGCCCGTGCGAAGACCGCGTTCGACCAGATCGTGGCGGACTGCCTGGCGCTCGGTGGGACCGTGACCGGTGAGCACGGCGTCGGGCTGCTGAAGCTGCCGGGCCTGCGGGTCGAGCTCGGCGACCGCGTGCTCGCGATGCACCGCTCCGTCAAGGACGCGCTCGACCCGGAGGGGACCCTGAACCCGGGCAAGGCGTTCTGACCGGGCAGACGACGGACGGGAGGCCCGGTGCCAGCTGGCACCGGGCCTCCCGTCCGTCAGGTGGTCGCGTTCAGCGACCGGTGTGCGTCACGCAGGAGCGCATCCGCACGCCCGCCGCTCAGTGGCGACGGAAGTACCCGTTCGCGCCACCGACGTACATCAGGATGGTCGCGATGAGCACCGCGATGCCACCGATCCAACCGAAGGCGTTGCCACCCGAGGCCGCGCCGACGCCGACACCGATGAGCTGCAGGATCGCGAGGACCGTCAGCACGATGCGGGCCCAGTTGCGGCCGTCGCGCATCTTGAAGACGATGATGAGCTCGATCACGGCGAGGATGAACGCGAAGATCGCGCCGCCGACGAGCGGGGCGGTGCCGACGTCCTGTGCGGCGGACGAGCTGCCACCCGAGACCAGACCGATGATGCCCTGCAGGATGTTCGCCAGGACCACGACGAGCCAGATGACGAACGAGACGGTGACGGAGGTGGGACGACTGGACGTCGATGCCATGGGGAATGCCTTTCTCTATGGACCACGTTCAGCGGCCTCTCAGAGAACGTACTTGCAGGCGCGCCCGCTGTCCGGATGAGCCCGAAGGTCACAGAGCGGTAACGACGGCGAATCCGTCCAAACCCTTCGCCGCAGGGTGCCGAATCACCTGCAACGACCGGGAAACACCCGGAGCGCTCACCAGCCGCACATCGCTGGTTCTCCACCCCACCGAGGGTGTGTTCGGCGCGCACACAGCAGCCGCGCCGA
>NZ_QKSJ01000018.1:0-37536 GCF_003234135.1 Curtobacterium sp. MCPF17_018
GGAGGCCAGGGCGGGTGGGCCAGGGGGAGGGGGTGAGCGTGGACATGGTTCTCCTTGGGGGGGGTGGGGGGTGCGTGCGGGGATCAGGGGTCAGCGGACGCGGGACAGGAAGTCGCGCGTGCGGGTGTGCTGCGGGTGGTCGAGCACCTGGGCCGGCGGCCCCTGCTCGACGACCCGCCCGTGGTCGAGGAACACGACGTGGTCGGCGACCTCGCGGGCGAAGGCGATCTCGTGCGTGACGATGACGAGCGTCGTGCCCGTGTCCGCCAACCCCCGGATGACCCCGAGCACCTCGCCGACGAGCTCCGGGTCCAGCGCCGAGGTCGGCTCGTCGAGCAGGACCACCGACGGCTCGAGCGCCAGGGCCCGGGCGATGGCGACGCGCTGCTGCTGCCCGCCGGACAACTGCCGGGGGCGGGCCGAGCCGCGGTCGCCGAGTCCGACCCGATCGAGCAGGGTCCGTGCCCGCGCTCGGGCCGTGGCGAGCGGGACCCCGGCGGCGATCGGCCCCTCGGCGACGTTCTCGAGCGCGGTGAGGTGCGGGAACAGGTTGAAGTGCTGGAACACGAAGCCGATCCGGGACCGCTGCCGCAGGATGTGCCGCTCGGGCAGCTCCTTCCAGCGGGGTACGCCGTCGCGGCCGGTGCGCAGGCGGACGCCGATGGGCTCGTCGCCGACGGTGACGACCCCGCGGTCGAGCGGTTCGAGGTGGTTGATCGCCCGGAGCAGCGTGGACTTGCCGGAACCGGAGGGGCCGAGGACGACGGTCACGCTGCCGGACGGCAGCGACAGGTCGATGCCGTCGATGACGACGCTGTCCCCGAACGCCTTGACGGCCCCGTGGATGCTGATCGCTGCGCTCATCAGACGGTCCTGTCGTCGATGGTGGAACCGGGGCCGGACGCGACCACGCGCGCTGCGGAGGCGGCCTGCCGGGGGTGATCCGGGCCTCCAGGCCGTCCCGACCCACGTCCGGAAGCGCGACGCACGGCGGTGCGCACCCGCTGCCACGGTGTCGGCGGCAGCGCCCGGACCGAGCCTCGGGCCGTCCACCGCTCGACGTGGTACTGCACGATCGACACCGCACTGGTGAGCACGAGGTACCAGATCGTGGCGACGACGAGCAGCGGGATGATGTCCGTCGGGTAGGTGCTCGACAGGTTCTGCACCACGCCGAACAGGTCGAGCAGCGAGACGTAGAACAGCAGCGACGAGGCCTTCAGCAGTCCGACGACCTGGTTGACGAACGCCGGCACGATCGACCGCAGCGCCTGCGGCAGGATCACCCGCACGAACTGGCGGCGGCGGGGGAGCCCCAGTGCCTGTGCGGCCTCGTGCTGCCCGTGGTCGACGGCGAGCACGCCGGCGCGGACGATCTCCGACGCGTAGGCGATCTCGCTGAGGCTCAACCCGATCACGCCGATCGCCAGGTCGCCGAGGACGTTGGCGGTCGGCACCTGGAACTGCGGACCGAAGGGGATCCCGATGCCGATGGTCGGGTACAGCGACCCGAGGTTGTACAGGAAGACGAGCACCAGGATGAGCGGCACCGACCGGAACAGCCAGACGTACCCCCAGGCGAGCCCGGACAGCACGGGGTTCCGCGACAGCCGTGCGATCGCGACGACCACACCGCCGGCGAAACTGATCACCGCGCTCAGCGCCGTCGCCGTCAGCGTCAGCTGCAGTCCGGTCAGGACGGCGGGGCTGAACAGCCACTTGCCGACGGCGGGCCAGCCCCACTGCTCGTTGGTGAACAGCGTCTCGACGAAGTTCAGCAGCACCACGAGCACGAGGGCCGCGGCGATCCACCGCATCGGGTGGCGCAGCGGCACGACGGGGCGGTCGAGTGCGGCGTGTCCGGCCGCGACGATGGTCGCGGACGTCGGCCTGGAGGCGCGTCCCGCCTCGGGCGGTCGACCCCCGTCGTCGACGCTGGTCGCCTCCCGCTGCGGGGCCCTGGTGGTGTCGGTCATGTCGCGACCGTAGGAGGCCTGGGCGGCGCCGACAACGGGTCGCGCAACACCCCGCCACGCGACGCAACACCCGGCCATCCGGCGCAACGCGGCGTCACAGAACGGTGTCCTGGGTGACGTTCCGTGACGGCCGACGAAGCGCTACCGTTGCGCCATGACAGCGCATCGTGTGACCGCCCCGGCACCCCCGGCGGACGGCACCAAGGTGAAGGGTCCGGCGTCGTACTTCCCGAGCATCGAGACGACGTACGGCCGCCCGGTGCAGGAGTGGCTCGACCTGGTCGCCGACCGGCTCGACGACCACCAGCACATGGAGGTCGTCGGGTGGCTCAAGTCCGAGCACGGCCTCGGGCACGGGCACGCGAACGCCCTGGTCGCCTACGTGAAGCACGCGCTGGCCCCCTGAGCGGTCGCGCGTCCCTGCGTGGTGCCGCGGCGGTGTCGGTCGCGCTGCTCGCTGTGTGGTGCGGCGGGTGTCGGCCGCGCTGCGTGGTGCGGCGGGTGTCGGTGGTCGTTCCTAGCGTGGTGGCGTGGCCGAACCCGTCGATGCGTGGTGGCGCCGCCGACAGTGGTCGCGCGGCGAAGCGGTGCCGTACGCCGTCGGACAGTTCCGCGCGGACTGGGCGCCGTACCCGGTGCTCATCAGGCAGTACCACCCCGACCTGAACCACGGCGTTGTCCTGACCCAGGTCCCCCCGGCGGCCGAGGTCCTGCTCACCTGGGAGTGCGACGTCGGGCACGTCTTCGTCGCGACGCCCTCCGAACAGCGGTCCCGCCCGGGTCGTGAGCGCCGCCGCTCCGTCTGGTGCCCCGAGTGCGCGGTGCAGGCCCAGCCGCAGCGGTGGCCGGTGCTGCCGTCGGACTGGCCCCAGGCGGTGCCCGTGCCGCAGCGGGTCGTCCGGAGTACCGGACGACAGACCCTGCCGGCGGCTCCGGTCCGCGGGGTCCCGGCCGGCGCCGTTGCGTCGAGCCGTGCCCGGTCCCGTCGGCCCGTCGCCGGGTCCGCCGGGTCGGCCGCTGGGGCACCCCGTCGGGCCGCCCAGTCCGTTCCCCGCACGATCTGCCCGAAGACCCCGCGGTTGCCGTCGGGTGAGTCGTTCACGAGCGTCTGCGCCCCGGCGACGGCATCGGCGGTCGAAGCCGAACTCCGAGGCATGCTGTCCGACCGGTTCGCGTTCACCTACGACCACTCCGCGATCCGGCTCGACCGCCCGTTCTTCGACCACGTCGAGGCCTGGCCGGACATCATCCTGCCCGAGCTCCGCGTCGCGATCGAGTACGACTCCACCGGTCGGCACGGGCTCGAGCACGTCGGCCCCCGGCAGGAGACCGACCGCAGAAAGGACCGCGCCGTCCGTGCCGTGGGGTGGGAGGTCGTCCGCATCCGCACCGGACGGCTGCCGGCGCTCGGCCCGTACGACCTGCAGGTCTCGGGCATCTCCGGGCGGACCGTCGAGCGGCTTGCGGACACCCTGCGCGAGCTCCGGGGCGCGCTGTTCGTCGACGCGTACACCCGGTGACGCCGCCGACCGGGGGACAGGCGCGGCGTGACGGGGTACGACCCGGCTGGGAGCGGTCGCGAGCGACGGGTAGGTATACATGGTGACCACCGTCTTCTGTCTCCACGCCCTCGGCGCGAGTTCCGAGGAGTTCGCGCTGCTGCGCGCCGAACTCGTCGGCGACCTCGACCTGATCGGCATCGACCTGCCCGGCTTCGGTCGCAGCCCGGCGTCGTCCGGCACCACCGTCGAGGAGATGGCCGTCCTGGTGGAGCGCGCGATCGGGGCGAGCGGCTCGACGGAGTGGATGCTCCTCGGGCACTCGATGGGCGGCAAGGTCGCCACGGTGGTGGCCGACCGCACGATCTCCGGCGCGAACGGCCTGTTCGGGCTGCGAGCCGTGGTGCTCCTCGCCGCGTCCCCGCTCGCTCCCGAGCCGATGGACGACGACCGCCGCTGGACGATGCTGTCATGGGCTGCGGGTGGCCCGATCGGCGCCGAGGACGCCGAGGAGTTCGTCGCCGCCAACACCGCGGCACCCCTGGCGCCCTCGCGGCACAGCGCGGCGGTGCAGGACGTCGAGCGGACCGACCCGGCAGCCTGGACGGACTGGCTGTCCCGCGGCAGCCGCGAGGACTGGTCGGACGCCGCACCGAACCCGGTGCCCGCCCTGGTGCTCGCCGGCGCCGAGGACGGCGACCTCGATGCCGACGCCCAGCGCCGCCTGACCCTGCCGCACTGGCCGAACAGCGAGCTCCACGTCGTCGACGGCGCAGCCCACCTGCTGCCCTGGGAACAGCCCGAGGCCGTGGCCGAGCGCATCCGCGACTTCTGGCAGCGCCGTGTCACGGGGTCGCCGGTCGTCCCCGTGGAGCACGCCCGCGTGATCGCCTCACCGCGGGTCAGCGCCCGGACCCGAGGTCTGCTGGCCCAGCGGGCACTGCCCGACGACCCGGCGGCCGCACCCCACGCCCTGATGCCGACGCAGTTGGACACCCTGCGTGCGGTCGCGCGGATCGTCGTCCCGCAGCCCGGCACCGACCAGGTCGACCTGGCACTGCGGGTCGACGCGCAGCTGGCCGCCGGGCTCGGCGACGGCTGGCGGCCGGACGGCCTGCCGGTGGACGCCGAGGCCTACCGTGCCGCGCTCGACGTGCTCGCCGCACCCGCCCGCGACGGCGTGCTCGACCAGGCCCTCGAGTCCGTGGCTGCCGGGCGGTACCGCGCCGACGGCGATCTCGACGCCGAGCAGCTGCGCGCGTGGTTCGAGGACGCCAGCGTCGACCTCGTGAAGCACTGGCTCGCACACCCCGCCACCCTGGCCGCCATCGACTTCGACGGCTACGCGAACGGCGGCGACGGCGTCCGCAAGCAGGGCTTCCAGCTGCTCGCGGCGGGCGAGCGCGAGGCCTGGGAACCCGAGGCCCCCGCCGGCCCCGGTACCGCCGGCACCGCCGGCACGATGGACACCGCACCGACGACCGGAGCTGCACGATGAGACTCGACGGACAACGCACGTACGGCACGGACGACGTCATCGACGTGGTGGTGGTCGGCACCGGGGCCGGGGGAGCGCCGCTCCTCGCATCGCTGGCCCGCCGTGGCCTGACGGTCGTCGCGCTCGAGGCCGGTCGCAACACCGAGCCGGGCGACCACGTGCCGGACGAGGTCGCCGCCCCCGGTGACATCAACTGGATGGACGAGCGGCTGAGCGGCGGTGGGACCCCCACGGCCTTCGGCCCGAACAACAGCGGCACGGGCGTCGGCGGTTCTACGCTGCACTGGGGCGCGTTCACCCCGCGGCCGAGCGAGCACGACCTGCGGCTGCGGACCGAGAGCGGCGCGGGGCAGGACTGGCCGATCAGCCACGCCGAACTCACCGGCTGGATCGAGCAGGTCGAGCACGACGTCGGCGTCGCCGGCCCTGAGCACTACCCGTGGGACCCGTCCCGCCGTTACCGGATGCGCCCGCCGGCCCGGAACGCCTCGTCGGACATGATGATGCGCGGCACCGCGGCCGCCGGGATCACCGCGACCGACGCCCCCGTCGGCCTGACCACCGAGGACCGGCACCAGGAGCACCACGGGCTGCGTCAGGCCTGCGTGTCCTGCGGCTCGTGCCACCAGGGCTGCCGCAACGGCTCGAAGGTGTCGATGGACACGACCTACCTGCCCGCCGCCGTGGCGTTCGGTGCCGAGATCCGTCCGGAGTCCTTCGTGCACGGCATCGAGCTCGACGCGGCGGGACGGGTCGAGGCGGTCCTGTACACCGCCGACGGGCGCGAGCACCGCCAGCGCTGCCGGACCCTCGTCCTCGCCGCGGGCGGTGTCGAGACGCCGCGGCTGCTGCTGCACACCGGTGTCGCGAACGGCAGCGGACAGGTCGGCCGGAACTTCACCGCGCACGGAGCCACCCAGGTGTGGGCGCGCTTCGACGAGTCGATGCGCTCGTACCGCGGGTACCCGTCGTCGATCATCACCGAGGACTTCGTCCGACCGGCGGACGCCGACTTCGCGGGCGGCTACCTCATCCAGAGCCTGGGCGTGCAGCCACAGACCTTCGCGACCTCGCTGGTCCGGGGTGGCGGACTCCGCGGCACCGAGCTCGTCCGGGCGCTGCAGGACTACCCGTTCTCGGCCGGCGTCGGCATCAACGCCGAGTGCCTGCCGTACGACGACAACCGCCTCGAGCTGACCGACGAACTCGACGAGCACGGTGTCCCGCGTGCCCGGGTCTCGTTCACCCCGGGCTCGAACGAGGAAGCGATCCGTCGTCACGCGGTCCGCACGATGACGACCATCGTCGAGGCTGCCGGTGGGCAGGACGTCCGGGTGCTCGAACGCACGGCGCACACCATCGGCACCGCGCGGATGGGCACGGACCGCGAGACCTCCGTCGTCGACCGGGACGGCCGCTCGTGGTACGTCCCGAACCTGTGGATCGCCGACAACTCGGTGTTCCCGAGCGCGGTCATCGCGAACCCGGCGCTGACGATCATGGCGCTCTCGCTCCGCACCGCCGACCGCATGCTGCAGGCCGCCTGAGCAGGTGCCCCGACGGCCTGGTCGCGCGTCAGCCCCGCAGCGCGAGCGCCTCGCTCGTCCACCGTGCGTGCAGGTCCCACGGGTCGTCGACCCCGGCGGCGACGGCGTCCACGTGGGCCAGGAGTTCCGGCGTCACCCGGAACCACTCGGTGCCCGGGTACCGGCTGGCGGCGAAGGCTGCGTGCCGGCGGCGTTCGAGGGTCCGGTCACCGCGCTCGAACGCCAGCAGGTCCTGGTGCGGGATCGCCGCGAGCCGCTGCCGAGGGTTCATCGTCGTGCCGATCTTGATGCGGTCGCCGAAGTCGTCGCGCATCCGCAGGTAGTAGACGACGTCGACCCGAGGGGGAGCGAGGTCGCCGTCCGGCACGTCACCCCAGCGCCACTCGCACCGGGCGCACACCGCACCCGAGGGGAACCGCACCCCGATCCGCGAACCGCACGCCGGGCACGGTCCGGGCAGGGTGTCCTCGATGCCGGAGTGTTCGGCGGCGAGGTCGGCGACGAACGCGACGTGCGCGCCGCACAGGGGGACGCCCGCGAGCCCGTCCGCGAGCACGCCCGCGCAACCCGGCACGCAGCACGACGAGGTGACCATGCGCCGAACGCTAGCCCGACCCACCGACGTGCCCCGGGCCTCCCGGCCGCTGCGCGCGCTGGGCGTACCGGGTCGAATCGGTCGTACCTGGTCAAATCGGGCGTACCTGGTCGAATCGGGCGTACCTGGTCCGTTCTTCCCACCAGGTATGCCCGTTCCTACCAGCCATCGCACCCGTTCTGGGAAAGAGCGGGCGTACCTGCGGGAACCGGGCGTACCTGGTCGGATCGAGCGTATCTGGTCGAATCGGGCGTACCTAATCCGCTCTTCCGATCAGGTATGCCCGTTCCTACCTGCCATCGCGCCCGCTCTGGGAAAGAGCGGGCGTACCTGCGGGAACCGGGCGTACCTGGTCGAACCGGGCGTACCGGCCAAGATCGGGCGTACCTGGTCCGTTCTTCCGACCAGGTACGCCCGTTCCCACCAGCCATCGCACCCGCTCTGGGAAGGAACGGGCACGCAGGCCGCCGTCAGTCGGTGAAGATCACCCCGACGGGCTCGCGCTTCTCCTCCTGGAACTCGTCCTCACCGCGACCGAGCGCCCAGTACGCCGACAACGACATCTCGCGCTTCTCCAGCCCCCAGTCGTCCTGCAGCAGCCGACGGATCGCCTTCATCGCGGTCCGCTCGCCGTGCGCGAAGACCTGGACCGGCCTGGAGGCACGCGGCAGCCCGCGGGCCGTCTCCAGCAGGAGCGTGCCCGGCTGGGCGCCGGTGGCGTCCCGGTGCAGCCACCGCAGGTCGACCCCGGCCGGGTGCCGGATGTCCTGCTCGTCGGCGGGCCCGGCCACCTCGACCAGGGCGACGCCGACGGCGGAGCCGGGCATCGACTCGAGTGCGGCGCCGATCGCGGGCAGGGCGCTGTCGTCGCCGAGCAGCACGTGCGTGACCGCCGGGTCAGGGGTCGGCGCGTAGCCACCACCGGGCCCGGACAGGGCGAGTCGATCGCCGGGCTGCGCAGACGCTGCCCAGGGACCGGCGAGGCCCTCCTCGCCGTGCACGACGAAGTCGATCGCGATGGTCCGCGTGGTGTGGTCGACCGCACGCACCGTGTAGGTGCGGCGGGCGGGGCGGTCGTGCTTCGGCAGGGTCTCGCGCAGGGCCTCGAGGTCGTACGGCGGCACGAGTCCGAGCGACGGCTTCGCGAGCAGGAGCTTGACGTACTTGTCGGTCGAGCCGAGCCGGTCGGGGTCGGCCTGGGCGACGAAGTCCTCGAAGGCCGAGCCGCCCAGGTGCACGCGCACCATGTGGGGCGAGAGCCGTTCGGTGCGGTCGACGACGAAGACGTGCTGGGGGCGTTTGGGTTTCGAGCTCATCGTGGGGGAGCTTCCTCTCGCGGGTTCGGCGCCACCTGGGTGATCCCTGCTTGACGCGCGCGGCACTAAGGTTAGCCTTACCTCATGGACTCGACCGTCATCCCGTTCTCCGAGCTGCTGCGGCGTCGCACGCGGCGCTCGCACGGTGCCTCGGCCACGAGCGGCTTCATGCAGGACCTGCTCGGCGGCGACTGCGACGTCGCCGACTACGCGGACCTGCTCGGACAGTACGCCTTCGTGTACGACGCGCTCGAGCGGGCGGCGGAACGCATGGCCGACCACCCCGTGGCGGCGCCGTTCGTCACCGCGCAGCTCACCCGGATGCCGGCGATCCGCGCCGACCTCGAGTACCTGATCGGCCCGGACTGGTCCGAACTGGTGTGCCCGCTGCCCGCGACGACCGCGTACGTGCGACGCCTCAACGAGGTCGCGGCTGAGTGGCCCGGCGGCTTCGTGGCACACCACTACACGCGGTACCTCGGCGACGTGTCCGGCGGGCACGTGATCGGGCAGGTGCTGGCCGAGCGGTTCGGGTTCGACACGAACGGCGTCCTCTTCTACATCTTCGACCAGGTCGCCGACCCGAGCGACTTCGAGCACACCTACCGGGCCCAGCTCGACGCCGCGCCCTGGACGGCCGAGGAGCAGGAGCGGGTGATCGCCGAGGTCGAGCTCGCCTACGAGCTGAACCGTGGGCTGCTCGCCGGCCTCGACGCCCGCCGTGCTCCGTTCCGTCAGGAGCCGGGCGACACGTCGGTCGCCGCCGTCACGGCCTGACCGCACAGCGGCGGTCCCCGCGCAGAGCCCCTCGGCCCCGGCCCCGGCCCCGGCCTCGCGTCCGTCCGGACGGTCGACGTCATGCGCCCCCGGGTGCCGATACGCTGCTGGGACCCGGGACCAGCCTCCCGGACGACCCGGAAAGGACTCCATGACGGCGATCGACGGATCTGCACGCCACGAGCGCGCGCGGGACGACGTCAGCGGTGCGGTCGACAGTGACCTGCGCGCCGACGTGCGGTACCTCGGCAACCTCCTCGGCCGGGTGCTGCGGGAGAACGGGGGCGACGAACTGCTCCACGACGTGGAGTCGTTGCGCGCCGCCGTGATCGACGCCTACGAGGGCGACCACGCCGAGGGTGCAGCGCGTGCCCAGGCGATCGTCTCGGGCATGTCGGCCGAACGCGCCGAGGCCGTGGCACAGGCGTTCACCACCTACTTCCACCTCACCAACCTGGCCGAGGAGCACCACCGCGTGCGGGTCCTCCGGCAGCGCGGTGACGACGGCGGCGTGGCCGGCGACTCGTTCCCCGCCACCTACGCCGAGCTCGTCGCCGAGGTCGGCGAGGCCGAGGCCGCCGAGCGCCTCCGCACCCTGCGGTTCCACCCGGTGCTGACGGCCCACCCGACCGAGGCCCGCCGCCGCGCGGTCACCACGGGTGTCCGCCGCATCACGGACCTCATCGACGAGCGCGACCGTGCCCGCAACGCGATGGCCCGCGCCGAGAACGAGCGCCGCCTGCTCGAGGAGATCACGACCCTCCTGCGCACCTCGCCGCTCCGCACCACCCGGCCGACCCCGCTCGACGAGGTCCGCACCGCGATGAGCGTGTTCGACCAGACCCTGTTCGAGATCGTCCCGCAGGTCTACCGCCTGCTCGACGACCGGCTGCAGGGCGACGACGCCGGCCGCGCTTCCGTGATCGCGCCCGCGTTCGTGCGGTTCGGCACCTGGATCGGCGGCGACCGCGACGGCAACCCGCACGTCACGGCCGACGTCACCCGCCAGGCCGCCGAGATCGCGGCGGAGCACATCCTGCTCGGCCTCGCCCGCGCGACCACCCGCATCGGCAGCGCCCTGACCCTCGACGCGAGCGACACCCCCGCCGACGCCGGCCTCACCGCCCTCGTCGCCGCGCAGGAGTCCCTCGACCCGGGCATCGCCGAGCGCATCGGCGTCCGCGCACCGAACGAGACCCACCGTCGTGCGCTCCTGTTCGTCGCCGCGCGCATCGACGCCACCCGGACCGGCACCACACCGCTGGCCTACGACGGCCCCGAGGCGCTGCTGGCCGACCTCCGCACCATCCAGGCGTCGCTCATCGCCGCCGGTGCCATCCGCCCGGCGAACGGCGAGCTGCAGAACCTCGTCTGGCAGGTCGAGACCTTCGGGTTCCACCTGGCCGAGCTCGAGGTCCGGCAGCACTCGCAGGTGCACCGAACGGCCCTCGCCGAGATCCGCGCCGGTGGCGAACTGAGCGAGACCACCGAAGAGGTCCTCGCCGTGTTCCGCACGATCGCCGGGCTGCAGTCCCGCTACGGCGTCCGTGCGGCGAACCGGTACATCGTGTCCTTCACGCAGTCCCCGGCGGACCTGGCGAACGTGCACGAACTCGCGGTCGCCGCGCTCGGATCCGCCGAGGCCGCGCCGGTGCTCGACGTCATCCCGCTGTTCGAGACCTTCGCCGACCTGCACGCCAGCGTCGACATCCTCGACGAGGCCGTCCGCACCGAGGCGTTCCAGCGACGCCTCGCCGCGACCGGCCGTCGGCTCGAGGTCATGCTCGGCTACTCGGACTCGTCGAAGGACGTCGGCCCGGTGTCCGCGAACCTGGCGCTGTACGACGCCCAGGCCCGCATCGCCGACTGGGCCCGCGACAACGACATCGAGCTGACCCTGTTCCACGGCCGGGGCGGTTCGCTCGGCCGCGGTGGCGGTCCCGCCAACGAGGCGGTCCTCGCGCAGCCGCCGGGGTCGATCGACGGTCGCCTGAAGCTCACCGAGCAGGGTGAGGTCATCTTCGCCCAGTACGGCGACCAGGACATCGCCGCCCGCCACCTCGAGCAGATGGCCTCGGCGACGCTGTTCGCGTCGTCGCCGTCGAACGAGGCGCGCACCGCCGCCGCGGCCGCCCGGTTCGCCGACCTCGCCCAGCAGCTCGACGACGTCTCGCGCGTCGCCTTCTACGACCTGGTCAAGGCCGACGGCTTCGCGCCGTGGTTCGCCCGGGTCACCCCGATGGAGGAGATCGGCCTGCTGCCCCTCGGCTCCCGCCCGGCCCGTCGTGGCCTGTCGGTGGAGTCGCTGGAGGACCTCCGCGCCATCCCGTGGGTGTTCTCGTGGACGCAGGCGCGCATCAACCTCGCCGGCTGGTACGGGCTCGGCTCCGCGCTCGAGGCCGTCGGCGACGTCGACGTGCTCCGCGCCGCGTACGCCGATTGGCCGCTCTTCGCCGCGATGATCAAGAACGTCGAGATGTCGCTCGCGAAGACCGACGAGCACATCGCCCGCCGGTACCTCGAGCTCGCCGACCGCGACGACCTCGCCGCGAAGGTGCTCGACGAGATGGTCCGCACCCGCGACTGGGTGCTCCGCGTCTCCGGCGGCAGCGACGTGCTCGAGGACCGACCCGTCCTCGCCCGCGCCGTGCGCCTCCGCAGCCCGTACGTCGACGCCCTGTCGCACCTGCAGCTCCGTGCGCTGCGCGCCATCCGTACGTCCGGCAGCACGGACCCGACGGACGCCGACCACCGGCTCCTGCTGCTCACCGTCAACGGGATCGCGGCCGGCCTGCAGAACACGGGCTGACGCCCCCGACCGACGGACAGGTGGCCCGGTGCCAGCTGGCACCGGGCCTCCTGTCCGTCCGCGCGCACGTCCCGGGTCGCGCCGCCGAGTGGTCACGAACCGTCGGCTGCGCCGTCGCCGAGCGACGGAACGCGACCACTCGGCGGACGTGAGCGGGGTGTCGTGACCACTCGCGCCTCACGCCGCCGCTCCGCCGAGTGGTCACGACACGTCGGGAGGCCCCGGCCGAGAGGTCACGAACCGTCGGCTGCGCCGTCGCCGAGCGACGGAACGCGACCACTCGGCGGACGTGAGCGGGCTGTCGTGACCACTCACGCGCCGGACGGGAGGCCCGTGGCGGGGCCGCACCGGGCCTCCCGTCCGTCCGCGCGCACGTCGCAGGCCGCGTTTCGTGAGCAGCAACGGTCGCTTCCGGCACCGCGACCCGACCGTGGCTGCTCACGAAGTGCCTGTCGAATCGATTCGGGGACGCGTAGCGTGTCCGAGGTGACGACGGAGCGCAGGCTGGGACCGACGACGACCGTGCTGCCCCCGATCGTGCCGCTGGCGCTCATCGTCGGCGTGTCGCCGTTCGCCACGGACATGTACATCCCCGCACTCCCGGCCATCGCGCGCGACCTCGGCACCACGCCCGGCGCGGTGCAGCTGTCGCTCACGGCGTTCCTCGTGGCCTTCGCGGTCGGCCAGCTGCTCGTCGGACCGGTGAGTGACGGGATCGGTCGTCGGCCGATGCTCGTCGTCGGGACCGCCCTGTTCGCCCTCGCGTCGGTCGGCTGCGCGCTCGCCCCCGACGTCGTGACGCTGGTGGTGGCCCGCGTTGCGCAGGGACTCGCCGGTGCCGCGGGCGCCGTGGCGGGCCGGGCGATGGTGTCCGACGTGACGAGCGGCACCCGGATGGCGAAGGTGTTCGGCACGCTCGCGGCCATCAACGCGATCGGACCCGTGGTGGCCCCGCTGGTCGGGGGAGCGGTGCTGACGGTCGGCACGTGGCGGCTCATGTTCGTCGTGCTGGCCGTGCTCGGCGCCGTGTTCTTCGTGGCCGTGGTGCTGCGGTTCCGCGAGACCCTGCCGCCGGAGCGTCGTGGTGGCGTCGGGTTCGCGGCCAACGGGCGGCGCATCCGCGAGCTCCTGGCGATCCCGCGGTTCCGGGCCTACGTGCTGAGCGGGGTGCTGTCGACGGTGGGGTTCTTCGCGTACATCGCGACGAGCTCGTTCGTGTTCCAGTCGGAGTTCGGGTTCTCCGCGGGCCTGTACACGCTGGTCTTCGCCACGAACGCGTCGATGATGATCGTCACGACGCTGCTGTTCGGTCGGCTCGTCGGACGGTTCACCGAAGACGCCCTGCTGACCCTGGGCCTGGTCGTCGGGACGGTCGGGGCCACGGCCGTGTTCGTGTCGGCGTTCCTCGGACTCGGGGCCGTGCCGGTGTGGTGCGCCCTCGCGGTCGTGACGGCCGCGTGGGGCTTCGTCCTGCCGTCGGCGATGACCCGCACCCAGCACGTCGGTGCGGCGCACCCGGGCACCGCGGCCGCCCTGCAGGGCGGGCTGACCTTCGGCATCGGCGGTCTCGGCACCCCACTCGCCGGCGCGCTCGGCGGCACCGCACTGGCAATGGGCGGGGTGATGGCAGCGCTGATGGCCGCGGCCGTGGTGGTCCAGGTGACGGCGACGCGGCGAAACCGGTCCCACAACTGAGGGCGACGCGGCGAAACCGGTCCCACAACTGAGGGTCTGAGCCGGTAGGTTGCTGGTTGCAAGGCGCACCGATCTGAGGAGACCCACCGAGATGGACATCGTCGTACACGAGGCGGAGACCGACACCGCCGTCCTGGAGTGCAGCGGCCGGCTCAACATGGTCTCCGCGCCCACGTTCCGCGAGACCGTCGCGCAGATCGTCGGCAACGGGCGTTCGCGGCTCGTGGTCGAGCTCTCCGGGGTCGAGTTCATGGACTCCTCCGGCCTCGGCGCCCTGGTCGGCAGCCTGAAGACCGCGCGGCAGGCCGGCGGCGACCTCCGCATCGCGGCACCGTCGGAACAGGTCCAGATGGTGCTCAAGCTCTCCAACATCGACAAGATCCTGCGGACGTACCCCGACGGGGACGCCGCGGTGACCGACTGGTGATGACCGCCCCCGTCGCCGAGCACATGCTCGCACTGGCGTGCCCCCCGGATGACGTGTCCGCCGTGCACGACTTCCTCGCGGGCGTGTGGCAGCACGAGCCGTCGGTCGCGACCGAGGACCGGATGGCCCTCGAACTCGCGCTCGTCGAACTCACCTCGAACGTCATCGAGCACGGCGCGCGTGCGGACGGCGTCTCGTGCGAACTCCGGCTCGAGATCGGCGACGAGCGCTTCCAGGCGCTGCTCTCCGACGACGGGGTCGCGGCGACGGTGGATCCCGATGCCGCCGTGCTGCCCGACGACTTCGCCGAAGGCGGTCGCGGGCTCGCCCTCGTCCGGATGGTCGTCGACGATCTGCGGTACGAACGCGTCGCCGACCGGAACCGCTGGACGGTGCTGCGCTCCCGGCATTGAGCGGGAGCACGGCCGTCACGCATCGACGGATCCGCCCCGGTCGTCCGCCCAGCGCACTCCGTGGGCCGTAAACCGCAATGACGGATCGCCGATTGCCGCGCATCCTGGACACCGTGTCACGATTCGCGCGATGACTGTCGAGCCTGATCCCCGGATCCGGTTCGAGACGTCCGGCGCCGGACTCGACGCGGCCGTGCAACTGTACGAAGAGGCCTACGAGAGCACGGGGTTCTCGGCGTCCCGGACCGATCGTCCGTTCGCGTACCGGTTCCAGGTCGTCGGCGATGACTTGATGACGTTCCGCTCCACCCGGTTCGACGGGCGGATGCAGGGCGAGGTCGAGGTCCCCGACGAGTACGTCGTGATGTGGACCTCCGACGGCGGTGGCCGCGTCGACGTCGGTCGCCAGGAGGTCGACTTCGCACCGGGGACGCCCCGCGTGTTCCCGACACGGCGCCCCTTCGCGTTCGACCTGCAGGACATCCGCCAGAGCCTCGTGCAGTTCGACCGCACGTACCTGGAGGGCGTCGCCGCCGAGGTGCACGGCACCCGGCCCGGCCCCCTGGTGTTCGACCACACCGCGGCGCCCCGGCCGGAGGACCTCCGCGCCTGGAACGCCCGGGTGCAGCGTGCCGCAGCGATCGTGCTCGGCCCGGCACCGCTCACCGAGCTGGCCCTCGCCGAGACCGTGCGCGAGACCGCGCTGGCGTTCCTCGACACGTTCCCGCACGAGTCCATCGCCCCCGACGTCGGGCTGCCGCAGGGCGCCACGGGCCGCGTCCGCGAGGCCGTGGAGTTCATGCACGCCTTCGCCCACACGCCCGTGACCACGACCGACGTCGCCCTGCACGTCGGCCTGAGCGTCCGGGGGCTGCAGCAGGCGTTCCAGCGGCAGGTCGGCACAGCGCCGAACGCGTTGCTGCGGGGGATCCGCCTGGACCGCGTGCACGAGGAACTCCGGCGTGCGTCGGCGGGTGACCTGACGGTGGCGAGCGTGGCGCTGCGCTGGGGCTTCGCGCACCTCGGCCGGTTCTCGGCGGCGTACGCGTCGCGCTTCGGGCAGTACCCGCGCGACACGCTGCAGCAGCCCCGGGGCGCGGTCCCGCAGCCCTGACGCACGTCACACTCCGGATCGCGCCTCGCCGGTTCGTTACGCTGCCCGGGTGAGCAGACCGCGACCGTGGGTGATCGTCCCCGGCATCTGGAACTCGGAGCCGGACCACTGGCAGTCCGTCTGGGAGCGGGAGGGGGAGCAGCAGGACGAGCGCGACCGCCACCACCAGCTCCGCGCCGCCGTCCGCATCGCCCCCACCTCCTGGAGCGACCCGGACCCCGACGACTGGCGCGCCGCGATCGCCACGGCCGTGGCCTCGTGCGCGGAGCCCCCGGTCCTCATCGCCCACAGCCTCGGCGTCCTGGCCGTCGCCGACTGGCTCGTCACCACGGTGGACGCTCCCACGCTCGTCGACGGCGCCTTCCTCGTCGCCCCGCCCGACCCGCTCGGCGACGCGTTCCCGGCCGAGGCCGCGGGCTTCGTGGCACCGCGGCCGGTGCCCCCGGCCCAGCAGATCCCGACGCGCCTCGTCCTGAGCGACGACGACCCGTACTGCAGCGCTGACCGGGCCGTCGTGTTCGCCGACGCGATGGGCGCGGACGTCGTCCGTGTCGGTGCCCTCGGGCACGTGAACGTCACCAGTGGTGTCGGTGCCTGGTCCGCGGGACGGGAACTGCTACGGGCGTTCGAGGACGGCCTCCGCCCACCTCGGTGAGCACGGGGCGCGACACGCCGCTCAACTCCGCTCCGATATGGCAGGCGGTACAGCGACACACCGCGGATGTCCCGCGTTTCGTCCCGCGCGATATTTATCCTTCGGACATGGAGACCCAGTCCGGCGCACGCACCCCGCTCGTGGACCCGTTCGGCCGCGAGCTCGAGGAGTGGCTCCGCGACGCACCGGCGACCCGTGCCCCGTACGTTCCGGACCTCGTCGTCCCGCCCGTCACCGGCCCCGTGCAGCGCCCCGGACACGCCGCGATCAGCACCTCGACCGCCGACGAAGCGACGGCCGCAGCGCCGACCGCCGACGCGACAACCGCGACGACCGCCCCGGCGCACGCCGCCACCCCGGCACCGGCCGACGAGACGACCCCGTCGGCGCCCGCCGCCCCCGCGTTCCGCCGCGACCGCGCCCGGCACGCCGCTGTCTGCGCCCCGTCCTTCCCGGAGCCGCCGGAGCGTCTGGCCCTCCGCATCGAGGACCTCGCCGTCGAGATGTCCTCGTCGACGGGCCGCAGCAGCATCGAGCGCATCGTCCTGCTCGAGGACGAGGTCCGCCGCCGTGACGAGGACCTCGCTCGCCTCGCCGCGTGGGAGGCCACCGTCGCCGACTCCGACGACCCCGAGGTGACGGCCGCCCGCGCCTTCGCCCACACCGTCTTCGCCGACCTGCTGACCGACGCCGCCGCCGAGGCGGACCGCCGCGACCGCGCCGCAGCCCGCCGCGCAGCGACCGCGCCCGTGACGCTCGTCACCCGACCGGCCCCGGTGCCGACCCGCGCAGCACGGAGCGTCCCCGCAGCAGAGCAGGCACCCGCACCGGAAGCCGCACCGGTGGTGGAACTCGTCACCCCGGAACGCGACGAACCCGTCCGGCCGGTGCTGGGCCTCCCGGCCGTGTCCCCGGTGTCCGCGGCCACACGACCGACCCCGCTCGTCCTGCCCGCCACCGGGCCGACGGTCATCGACCGCGCGGCCTTCGCCGCCGCGCTCACCGCGCACCAGGGCGTCACCGCCAGCACGCCGGTCGTCCTGCCGGACGCCGTCGCCGCACCCGTCGTCCCGGCCCCCGTCGCGGACGCGGCAGAAGCCGACACCGACACGGCGGCAGAGCCGGCCGCGGCCGGCTGGTGGTCGCGACTCGTCGACCGGCTGCTCGGCCTGCTCGGTCGTCGCTGACGGCTTGCGGCCACGGCGCCGTCGGGTGCACCGCCTCCGGTCGCACCGCCTCCGGTCGCACCGCCTCCGGTCGTACCGCCTCCGGTCGCATGGCCTTCGGTCGCATCGCTCCGGGTCGCACTGCTTCCGGTCGTACTGCCTGGAGGCCCGGATCACCCCACACGGGCCGGCTGCCCCGTGCGGGGCGGTCGCCTCGGTACACTGACGGGATGCCGACGCTCCGCGAACTCCAGGCCGTGATCGAGGACCTGTGGCCCGCCGCCGGTGCCGAGTCGTGGGACTCCGTCGGGCTCGTCGCGGGTGACCCGGACGCCACCGTCGAGCACGTGCACCTCGCCGTCGACGCGGTCCCGGCCACCGCCCGTGAAGCCGTCGAACTCGGCGCCGAGCTCCTGCTCACGCACCACCCGCTGCTGCTCCGCGGGGTGACGACGATCGCCGAGTCGACCTACAAGGGCAGTGTCCTCGCGACCCTCGTGCGTGGCGGCAGCGCCCTGCTCGCGGCGCACACCAACGCCGACGTCGTGACGACCGGCACCTCGGCCGTCCTCGCCGACCGCCTCGGGCTGACCGAGCAACGCCCGCTCGACGCCGGAGCCGACCCCGACACGGGCATCGGCCGAGTCGGGGTGCTGCCCGAGGGGACGACCCTCGGCGCCCTCGCCCGGAAGCTCGTCGACCTGCTGCCGCCCACCGCGACCGGCGTCCGCGTCTCCGGTGACTTCGACCAGCCCGTCCGCACCGTGGCGCTGTGCGCGGGTGCCGGCGACTCGCTGCTCGGCCACCCCGCCGTGCTCGACGCCGACGTGTACATCACGAGCGACCTGCGGCACCACCCGGCCTCGGAGTTCCGCGAACAGGCGCTGCTCGGCGGCGGGCCGGCGCTGATCGACACCTCGCACTGGGCCACCGAGTGGCTCTGGCTCGACGTGGCCGCGGAGCAGCTGCGCAGCCGGGCCGGGGTCCGCGTCACCGTGAGCGACCTCCGCACCGACCCGTGGGACTTCGCCGTCCTGCCGGCCGCCGAACCCACCACCCCCACAGAAGGAGCCTGACCATGAAGGCAGCACCCGAGGACCAGGTCATCCTCCTCGACGTCCAGCGTCTCGACAACGACGTCACCCGCATCGCCCACCGCATCACGTCGTTGCAGAAGGGCGACCAGCTGACCGAGCTGAGCAAGCAGGCCGCGGCGCTCCGGAGCGAACTCGTCGCCGCCACCGGCGAGGTCGAGGACGCCGAGCGCGACCTCGCCCGCCTGGAGTCCGACACCGCCGTGGCACAGGCCCGTGTCGAACGCGACACCACGATGCTGCAGAACGTCGCGAACGCGAAGGACGCCGCCGGACTGCAGAGCGAGCTCGACTCGCTGCAGCGGCGCATCGGCGGCCTCGAGACCGCCGAGCTCGAGATCATGGAGAACCTCGACGGGCTCCGCGCCCGGGTCGGTGACGTCGAGGCCAAGCTCGCTGACGTCGAGGCCGCCCGCGGTGGCCTGGTCGCCGAGCGCGACGCGGAGATCGCCCGGCTCACGGCCGACCGAGAGTCCGCCGAGCAGGCCCGTGCCGACGTCGCCGCCAAGGTGCCGGCCGAGCTGCTCGCCCTGTACGACCGGCAGCGTGCGCGCTACGGCTTCGGTGCCTCGCTGCTGCAGGGCGGCGTGTCGACGGCCTCGGGCGTGGCGCTCAACAACTCCGACCTGCAGACCATCCGCCGGGCTGCGCCCGACGACGTGGTGCTGTGCCCCGACAGCGAGGCGATCCTGGTGCGGACGGCCGAGTCCGGGCTGTAGTCGCGAGCGACGTCCGGGCCGGAGGCGCGGTGCCGGCTGGCACCGCGCCTCCTGTCCGTGGTGGGCTGGTCGCAACGCGTCGCGCGCGTCGCGCGCGTCACGCCGAGAGGTCACGAACTGTCGGCTGCGGCCGTGCCGGCCGACAGTTGGTGACCGCTCGGCGAACCTGAGCGGGGAGTCGTGACCGCGCGCGCCGTCCGACGGGAGGCCCGTGGCGGCTGGCACCGCGCCTCCTGTCCGTCGTGGGCTGGTCGCAACGCGTCGCGTGGGTGCCGTCGGCCGGTCACGAACTGTCGGCTGCGGCCGTGCCGGCCGACAGTTGGTGACCGCTCGGCGAACCTGAGCGGGGAGTCGTGACCGCGCGCGCCGCCCGCGCGGGCCAACGCAGCACGGAGAAGGGGGGCGAATGGGCCGGCCGTACGCCGGGTTCTGTCCCGCCGCTTGCACGGCGGTGACGGCCATCTCTCTCGGACCGACGTTGCCGTCGGCCTCCAGCGGTCTACCCGAGGACTCGGCGAGCAGCCTCAACGTCCTCTGTCTGACCTTGCTCCGGGCGAGGTTTACCGAGCGGATCCGGTCACCCGGACCCCTGGTGGTCTCTTACACCACCGTTTCACCCTTACCGACGTCTCCGCCGGCGGTCTGCTTTCTGTGGCACTGTCTCGCGGATTGCTCCGGGTGGGTGTTACCCACCGCCCTGCTCTGTGGAGCCCGGACGTTCCTCGGCGCTCCCGGGGGAGCGACGCGACCGTCTCACCGACCCATTCGCTGGAGCGAGTCTACCCGGCTCCGCGATGCCCGATGCGAGGGGCGCCCCACCCACACTGCTACCTGATGAGAACGGGCGTACCTGGTCGGAAGTTCCGACCAGGTACGCCCGGTTCGACCAGGCACGCCCGCGACCCTGCACGCCGATCCGACCCGGGACCCCCGCGACCAGGCACGCCCGCGACCAGGCACGCCGATCCGACCCGGACTAGACGCTGCGCGCCGCCAGGGTCGCGGCGCCGATGATGCCGGCGTTGTTGCGGAGCGTCGCGGGGATGATGTCGGCCTGCAGGTCGAGCAGCGGGAGGAACTCCTCGTACTGCTTCGAGACCCCGCCGCCGACGACGAAGAGCTCGGGGGAGAGCAGGGCCTCGAGCGTCGAGTAGTACTTCTGCAGGCGCTTCGCCCAGTGCTTCCACGACAGGTCGTCGCGCTCCTTGGCGGCGAACGAGGCGCGCGACTCGGCGTCGTGCCCCTCGATCTCCAGGTGCCCGAGCTCCGAGTTGACGATGAGCACGCCGTCGTTGATGAGCGCGGTGCCGATGCCGGTGCCGAGCGTCGTCACGATGACCAGGCCGTCCTTGCCCTTGGCCGCACCGAACTGCTGCTCGGCGAACCCGGCGGCGTCGGCGTCGTTGACGAAGTGGATGGAGCGGCCGAGCTCCTTCTCGAACAGCGCCTCGGCCTCGAAGCCGATCCACTTCTTCGACACGTTCGCGGCGGACATCGTCTTGCCGTCCCGCACGATGGCCGGGAAGCAGACGCCGACGGGCACGTCGTCACCGGGGGCGAGCTCGCCGATGATCTCCTTGACCACCGCCGTGATGTCCTGGGGCTTCCCGCCCTCGGGCGTGGCCTTCTTGATGCGGTCCGTGGTGAGGGCGCCGGACGCGACGTCGACGATCGCGCCCTTGATGCCCGTACCACCGATGTCGACGCCGACTGCGAGGGAGGTCATGAGGTTGTCGTGCCTTTCGGTTGCCTGCCGGAGGTGTCCGGTCAGGAGACGGTGAGGAGCTCCGCGCCGCGCTCGGTGACGACGAGGGTGTGCTCGAACTGCGCGGTCCACGACTTGTCGCGGGTCGAGACGGTCCAGTCGTCGGACCAGATGTCGGCTTCGATGCCGCCGAGCGTGAGCATGGGTTCGATGGTGAACACCATGCCGGGTTCGATCACCGTGTCGTACTGCGGTGCGTCGTAGTGGGGGATGATCAGGCCGGAGTGGAACGCCCGACCGACGCCGTGACCGGTGTAGTCGCGGACGACGCCGTAGCCGAAGCGCTTCGCGTACGCCTCGATGGCACGACCGATCACGTTGACCTGCCGGCCCGGGGCGACGGCCTTGATGCCGCGACGCAGTGCTTCTTCGGTCCGTGTCACCAGGTCCGACACCTCGGGCGCGGCCTGTCCGACGACGAACGTGCGGTTCGTGTCGCCGTGCATGCCGTCCTTGTAGGCGGTGATGTCGATGTTGACGAGGTCGCCCTCCTGCAGGACGGTGTCGTCGGGGATGCCGTGGCAGATGACCTCGTTGAGGCTCGAGCAGAGCGACTTCGGGTAGCCGCGGTAGCCGAGCGTGGAGGGGTAGGCGCCGTGGGCCACGACGAACTCGTGCCCGATGCGATCCAGCTCGTCGGTGGTCACGCCGGGGCGGATCGCTTCGCCGACGGCGTCGATGGCCTGCGACGCGATGCGTCCGGCGACGCGGATGCGCTCGACCTCGTCCGGTGTGTAGGTGTCACCGAGACCGTGCTCGTGGGGCTCGACCTTCCCGACGTACTCCGGACGCTCGATGTCCTTCGGGACGGCGCGGTGCGGGAAGATGCGGCCGGCGGTCAGGTGTCCGTGTTCGTCCCGGGGCATGCGGACCACTCTAGCCGCGGCGCGACGCGCCGAACGCAACCGCCCCCCGGGTGCGGCCCGACGGGGCGAGCGTGACTGCCTGGAGGCCCGGTGCCGGTCCGCCGGACCGGCGCCGGGCCTCCAGGGCGAGCCGAGTCTCGGACCGGCGGGCAGATCCCGGAACGCGCGACCCGGAAGACGTCCGGAGAGCCGAGTCTCGGCGTGGAGCCACCGCGCCACCGGTCCGCCGGCACCGCGACGTGGGTACGGTGGGCCGCATGAGCGAAGACCGCATCGAGTCCCAGTGGTGGTTCAACGACAAGACCGGCCAGGTCGAGCAGGGCCCGCAGTCCCCGCAGCGCGACCGGATCGGCCCGTTCGCGACGCGAGAGGAGGCGCAGCACGCGCTCGACCGCATCGCCGCGAACAACGAGAAGTGGGATGCCGAGGACCGCTGAGCACCGCGGCCGGCACCCCGACGGCGCCCCGTGCGACGCCCCGGTGACGGCGCGTCGCACGGCCCCGCGCACACCGCCGGACCACTAGCCTGGGACGAGGCCCGCCAGCGGCCACCCGATACACGGAAAGGTCGTGCATGGACAAGCAGACGGACTTCGTGCTCCGCACCATCGAGGAGCGCGGCATCAAGTTCATCCGACTCTGGTTCACGGACGTCATCGGGACGCTGAAGTCGGTGGCGATCGCCCCGGCCGAGGTCGAGGGCGCGTTCGCCGAGGGCATCGGGTTCGACGGCTCCGCGATCGAGGGCCTCACCCGTTCGTACGAGGCCGACGTCCTGGCGCACCCGGACCCCTCGACCTTCCAGATCCTGCCGTGGCGGGGCGAGATCGACCCCACCGCTCGGATGTTCTGCGACATCACGACACCGGACGGGCAGCCCGCCGTGGCCGACCCCCGCAACGTGCTGAAGCGCACCCTGGCGCGGGCGAGCGACCGCGGCTTCACGTTCTATACGCACCCCGAGATCGAGTTCTACCTGCTGAAGAGCCGCGAGTGGAAGGACGGCGGCCCGCAGCCCGTCGACCAGGCCGGCTACTTCGACAACGTCCCCGGCGGCAGCGCGCACGACTTCCGTCGCCGGTCGGTCCGGATGCTCGAGGACCTCGGCATCTCGGTCGAGTTCTCGCACCACGAGGCCGGCCCCGGACAGAACGAGATCGACCTCCGCTACGCCGACGCACTGACGATGGCGGACAACATCATGACCTTCCGCACCGTGGTGAAGGAAGTGGCGATCGAGCAGGGCGTCTACGCGACGTTCATGCCGAAGCCGATCTCGGGCCAGCCCGGTTCCGGCATGCACACCCACGTCTCGCTGTTCGAGGGCGACCAGAACGCCTTCTACGAGGCCGGTGGCCAGTACCAGCTGTCGCAGACGGCCAAGCACTTCATCGCCGGCGTGCTCAAGCACGCGCCGGAGATCACCGCCGTGACGAACCAGTTCGTCAACTCGTACAAGCGGCTCTGGGGCGGCGACGAGGCCCCGTCCTTCGTGACCTGGGGCCACAACAACCGCTCGGCCCTGGTGCGCGTGCCGCTCTACAAGCCGAACAAGGGCCAGTCCTCGCGCATCGAGTACCGCGGCATCGACTCGGCGGCGAACCCGTACCTGGCGTACTCGCTGCTGCTCGCCGCCGGCCTCAAGGGCATCGAGGAAGAGTACGAGCTCCCCGCCGAGGCCGAGGACAACGTCTGGAGCCTCAGCGACTCGGAGCGCCGGGCCCTGGGCTACAGCCAGTTGCCCGCGAGCCTCGACCACGCCCTGAGCCTGATGGAGGACTCCGAGCTGGTGGCCGAGACCCTCGGTGAGCAGGTGTTCAACTTCGTGCTGCTCAACAAGCGGCAGGAGTGGAAGCGCTACCGCGACCAGGTCACCCCGTTCGAGCTCGACACCAACCTCGGCGCGCTCTAGAGCCGAGCGCCCTGACCCCTCGGGAGCACGTTCCACATGACCGGTCGGACGACGACGTCACGTTCGGAGCTGGCCCGTCTGGGGTTCGCGGAGCTGTCGGAGAGCCTCGAGCGGGCTGCCGACCTGGAGGCCCGGTTCGGCCCCGACGTGCCGCTGCCGGTCGCCGGGTCTGCCGCGCTCTGGGGCGGCACCGCTGATCCGGACGGCGCCCTGCGGATGCTCGAGCGGCTGCTCGAGCGCGCGCCGGACGAGCTCCGCCCCGTCCTGAGGGACGACGCGGCGACCGAGCGCCTGGTCCGCCTGCTCGGCGCGTCGATCGGGCTCGGGGAGTTCCTGCACCGGCGTCCGGCGGAGCTCGCCCTGCTGCTGGAACCGGTCGGCGAACCGTGGTCGCAGGAGCGGTACACGGCGTCGCTGGCCGAGGCCGTCGACGGCGCCACGGGTGAGGACGCCCGGATGCGCCTGCGGGTGCGCTACCGCCGGCACCTGGCCCAGATCGCCCTGTTCGACGTGCTGCACCCCGTGCCGACGGATGCGTTCCCGGCCGTGGCTGCCGGCCTCGCCGACCTGGCGGGAGCCACCCTCGACGCCGCGGTCGACATCGCCCGGCGCGAGGTGCCGTTCCCCGCGGCCGACGTCGCGGCGACCCCGCTCGCGGTGATCGCGATGGGCAAGGCCGGTGCCCGCGAGCTCAATTACGTCAGCGACGTCGACGTCATCTTCGTCACCGAGCCCACCGACGAGGTCCCCACCGACCGGGCCGTGCTCGTCTCCACCCGCATCGCGATCGCCGCCATGCACGCGATCACCGACCTCGCCGCCGAGCCCGCCCTGTGGGAGGTCGACGCGAACCTCCGGCCCGAGGGCAAGGACGGCGCACTCGTCCGCACCCTCGACTCGCACGTGGCGTACTACGAGCGCTGGGCGAAGGGGTGGGAGTTCCAGGCGCTGCTCAAGGCCCGTCCGATCGCCGGGTCCGCCGACCTCGGTGCCCGGTACGCCGAGGCCGTCGCGTCGTTCGTGTGGAACTCCTCCACCCGGCCGGGGTTCGTCGAGTCGGTGCAGCGCATGCGCGAGCGGGTGACCGAGCACATCCCCGACGCCGACGTCGACCGCCAGCTCAAACTCGGCCCCGGAGGCCTGCGGGACGTCGAGTTCACCGTGCAGCTCCTGCAGCTCGTGCACGGCCGTGACGACCCGTCCGTGCGGGTCCGGTCGACGCTCGAGGCGATGGACGCCCTGACCGACGCCGGGTACGTCGGCCGTGCCGAGGCCGCTCGGTTCGGGCCGGACTACGCCCTGCTCCGGGTGCTCGAGCACCGCATCCAGCTCCGGCGTCTGCAGCGGACGCACCTGATGCCCTCCGACGAGGAGGAGTTGCGGGTGCTCGCCCGGTCGAGCGGTGTCGCCGCGTCGGCCCCGGCGCTCGAGGCCCGCTGGCGTGCCGTGAAGCTCGAGGTCCGCGGGCTGCACGAGCGCCTGTTCTACCGGCCGCTGCTGTCCGCCGTGGCCTCCACCGAGGACGAGATCGTCCTGACCAACGACCAGGTCGTCGACCGGCTCGCCGGTGTCGGGTTCGTCGACCCCACCGGCGCCGTCGGGCACATCCGCGCCCTCACGCAGGGCACGAGCCGGCGTGCGGCGATCCAGCGGAACCTGCTCCCCGTGCTCCTGCGCTGGATGGCCGAGGGGCCGGCACCGGACCGTGCGCTGCTGGCCTTCCGCCGCTTGAGCGACGGCCTGGGGGAGTCGAGCTGGTTCCTCCGCATGCTGCGCGACTCGTCCGGTGCCGCACACTCGCTCACCACGGTGCTGTCCGAATCGGCGTTCCTGTCCGGGCTGCTCGAGCGGTTCCCCGAGGCGGTCGCCTGGCTCGACGAACCCGAGGCGCTCCTGCGTCCGCGGCCGATCGACGCCCTGCTCGCCGAGATGACCGCGACCACCGCCCGGCACGGCAACGACGTCGACGGCTCCGCGGCCCTGCTCCGGTCGGCTCGACGTCGGGAGACCCTGCGGCTCGGCATGGCCGCCGTGCTCGGCTCGCTCGACGTCGACGGCCTGGGCCCGGCCCTGAGCGACGTCACCGAGGCCACCCTGGCCGGTGCCCTCGCGCTCGCCCGTCGTGACGCCCCCGAGGGTTTCGAGTTCGGGATCATCGCGATGGGCCGGTACGGCGGGCGGGAGCTCGGCTTCGGCTCGGACGCCGACGTGCTGTACGTGTACCGCGCACCCGACCTGGCCCCCGAGGTCGCGTCCCGGACCGCCCAGACCATCGTGCGCGAGCTCAACCGGCTCACCGAGGACACGATCCACCCGCTCGACCTCGACATCGACCTGCGCCCCGAGGGCAAGAACGGTCCCGTCGTGCGGACGCTCGAGTCCTACGGCGCCTACTACGCCCGCTGGTCGCTCACGTGGGAGGCGCAGGCGCTCCTCCGCGCCCGCGGGGCCGTCGGCGACGCACAGCTCCTGCGCGACTTCGAGCACCTCGCCGACCGCACCCGGTACCCGGAGCGGATCGACGACCACCAGGTGCGTGAGGTCCGCCGCATCAAGGCCCGCGTGGAGTCGGAGCGGCTGCCCCGCGGCGCCGACCCCGCCCGGCACCTCAAGCTCGGCCGGGGATCGCTCAGCGACGTCGAGTGGTTCGTGCAGCTCCTGCAACTGCAGCACGCGCTCGAGATCCCGTCGCTCCGGACCACGTCGACGCTCGAGGCGCTCGACGCCGCGGTCGAAGCCGGACTGGTCGGCGCCGAGGACGGCGAGCGGCTCGGGGCCGCCTGGCGCTTCGCGTCGCGCACCCGCAGTGCCCTCGTGCTGTGGTCGGGGAAGACCACCGACGTCCTGCCCGTCGACCGCGTCCAGCTCGAGGGGGTCGCCCGTCTGATGGAGTACCCGCCGGGCTCCGCGAGCCGCCTCGAGGACGACTACCTCGGCGTCACACGGCGCGCCCGACAGGTGTTCGAGCGCGAGTTCTACGGCGCCTGACCCGCCCCGGAGACGACGCTGCGGCGCCTGACCCGCCCCCGACACGACGCTGCGTCGCCTGCGACACCACGCAGAGCACCGCGCGACACGCCCGGCCGTCTCCGGACGGACCCGACCTGAGCAGCCTTCGAAGGTTAATTCTCCGCGTCGCGCGGCGTCCCCCGACGACATCCCGCTCGTACCCCTGTTCGAAACAGAGCCCGGCTCGTTACCGTGCCGTGACCGAACTCCCACCGGATCGCCAGGGGACCATTTCCGGTGCCCCCCGACACGCCACTTGACCACCTGCTGACCTGGGCTTTCCGTCTGGCCCGACCCGTGCCTCCAGGCCGCACCTGTCGCCCATCGGGGCCAGCCACCGCTGCCGCGCGGTCCGCAGGAGTGCTGTCAGCACGACGGGGGACCGCTCCGACCGGCGAAGAGGGGGACCAGTGTGTACCCCGTAACGCGCCCGTAACGCCCCCGGACGGGGGCCCCGTTGCGCGCGCGTTCAGGTTCTGCATCAATTGCATCACCCGAACCGGCCCTGATTCCCCGATGAAGCGGAATCTCCACCTCGAACGTTGAAGCAGGGATCAGTGTTCACCTTCATTCTGCAGATCAGGCAGATGGTCGAAGGGCACCCCGAGTTCTACCTGTTCGCCGTGTACTCCGCGGTGATCTGGTTGCTCTGGTTGCTCAAGGTCGTCATCTCCGCCCGCTACCGCCCCTTCACCGGCACCTTCGTCGGTACCACCAGCGTCGTCGTCCCCGTCGTGGACGAACCGCTCGACCTGTTCCGCGACGTCATCGGCCGCATGGTCGAGCAGCAGCCCGGCGAGATCATCGTCGTCATCAACGGTGCCCGCAACGAGGCACTCGAAGAGGTCTGCGACGAGTTCGCCCCGCTCGTCCGCTGGACCCACACGCCCATCCCGGGCAAGCGCAACGCCGTCAAGGTCGGCACCGAGATGTCCAACGGCGACATCACCGTGCTGGTCGACTCCGACACCGTCTGGACCCCCGGCGCGCTCGAGGAACTCCTCAGGCCGTTCGCCGACGAGTCCGTCGGTGGCGTGACCACCCGGCAGCGCATCCTCGAGCCGGAGCGCAGCTGGATCACCCGCTGGGCCGACTGGCTCGAGAACTCGCGCGCGCTCTACTCGATGCCGGCACAGAGTGTCCTCGGGCAGATCGGCTGCCTGCCCGGGCGCACCATCGCGTTCCGCCGGAGCATCCTCATGCGGGTGATGGACCGGTTCATGCACGAGAAGTTCATGGGCGTGTTCCTCGAGGTCTCCGACGACCGGACGCTGACGAACCTCACGCTCAAGGAGGGGTACCGGACCGTCTACCAGTACACGTCGCTGGTCTACACGGATGCCCCGCTGCAGGTGAAGAAGCTGTTCAAGCAGCAGCTCCGCTGGGCCCGCGGCTCGCAGTACAACACGCTGCGGATGCTGCCGTGGATGCTCGGCCACGCCCCGATCCTGGCGGCGTTCTTCATCACCGACATCATCCTGCCGTTCATGCTCTTCGGCGTGATCGCAGGCTGGATCTACCGCGCCTTCACCGGCCAGGGCGAGAACCTGTACCAGGGCATCCTGTCGCAGTACGGCTTCTCGACCGGCTTCGTCTACGTCGCGGCGCTCATGGTGATCTCGAGCGTGCTGAGCATGGCGATCCGCCAGATGCGGCACCTGTCGGAGAAGCCGAGCGACTTCTTCCGCCTGCCGATGTTCATCATCGTGTCGACGTTCTTCCTGATGCCGATCCGCCTCATCGGCTTCTTCCGGCTGGCGCACGCGTCCGGCTGGGGGACCCGAGCCGGCGCCTACGCCGGTGGGCCGATGCAGGAGGACCCGGCGGACGCCGTCCAGCCGCTGTCCTCCACCGCGCAGGTCCCGGTCAGCCCGATCGACGCCGAACGTGCCCGGATGACCGGCGCGGACGCAGGTTCCGCGGGCTCGGGTTCGGGCTCGTCCGCTCCGCTCGACACCGTCGACCAGGTGGCCGTCGACCGCGCGTTCGACGAGCTCTTCGGCGCCGACGCGGCGACCAACTCCACCACCACCGTCCTCGCCACCCGCCGCGAGGCCGCAGCCGCGGTCGCGCAGCAGGAGGCCCAGCGAGCAGCCGCGCCGGCCCCCGCCCGAGCCCGCCGGTACAACCCCTACGCAGCGATCCCGTACGTGATCGGCATCGCGATCTTCGCCCTGGAGGCGTTCCTCATTGTCTGACATCATCCGTTCCTCGAGTGCTTGGTGGGCGCAGTCCAGCAAGCACGCCCGCCGGACGGCCATCGGCACGACGGCCATCGTGCTGGCGCTCGGCCTCATCACCTGGTCGGTGTGGATCTCGCCCACCGGCCCCGTCTCGACCGCCGTGCACCAGGCGCTCGGCGTCGAGGCGCCGAAGGCCAAGAAGGTGTCCGCCGCCGAGCTGCAGACGCAGCTCGACGCCGCCCAGGAGCGCATCTGGTCGCTCGAGGGCAAGCTCGACTCCCGCACGGCCCAGGCCGGGTCGCGCGGCGAACAGATCTCGGAACTCAAGGCGCAGATCGCGTCGCTGCAGTCCCAGCTCGGTGCCGCGAAGGGCTCGGGAGGCTCGTCCAACGTCAACGCCGCGGGCTCCGGCAGCGGTGGCTCGGGTTCCGGCGGGTCCGGTGCCGGTTCCGCCGGCGGGTCCGGTTCGGGTTCGTCCGACAACGGGTCCGGCAGCGGTTCGGGTTCGGGCAACGGCGGTGGGTCGAAGCCGAACCCCGGCCCCTCGACCGATCCGGGTGCCACCCCGGTCGTCACGCCGACGAAGGCCGAGATCCTCGGCCAGCAGTCGCGCTGGTACGGCCTGTACACCGCGCAGTCCCCGTTCAACTGGGCCGAGTACGACGAGGTCTCCCGTCAGGTCGGCACCGCGTCGAACATGACCGGCTTCTTCCAGGGCTTCGACCAGGAGTTCAACGCCACCGCGGTGCAGCGCTCCTGGGCCAACGGCCGCGTCCCCCTCATGACGTGGGAGACGGTGCCGGCGCAGACCGGCAACGACCAGAAGTACGTCCCCGGGTACACCAACGACGACATCTCCGGCGGGTCGTTCGACGCCTACCTGACGAAGTACGCCAAGGCGCTGGCGGCCAACGGGCAGCCGATGGTCATCCGTCTCGACCACGAGATGAACGGCTCCTGGTACAACTGGGCCGAGGGTGACGCCCAGAAGAACCCCGTCGGCTCCTACAAGAAGATGTGGAAGCACGTGCACGACGTCTTCCAGGCGAACGGCGCGAACAAGTACGTCATCTGGGACTGGTCCCCGAGCCGCATCGACAAGCTCGGCAACACGAAGTACCAGACGCTCGACTACATGCAGCAGTACTACCCGGGTGCTGACTACGTGGACTGGGTCGGCATGAGCGGCTACTACCGGGACGCCACCGAGCAGCCGACGTTCGCCACGACCTTCGGAGCGACGCTCGCGCAGCTCCGGCAGATCGCGCCGGGCAAGGGCATCATGCTCAACGAGATCGGGGCGACCGAGACCGGCACCAGTGTCGGGAACCCGCAGAAGACGCAGTGGATCAACTCGCTCTTCGATGCGCTGGCCGACCCCGCCAACCAGGACATCGTCGGCTTCGCTTACTTCAGCGAGACCGCGACCACCATCGTCGACGGCAAGCGCACCACGAACGACTGGCGTCTCAACTCCCGCGCCGATTCCCTCAAGGCCTTCGCCGAGGGCATCAAGCGCAACGACATCGACTACGACCTGCAGGAGGTCACGCAATGAGCGAGTCCAAGAAGTCGACCGCATCGGCCGACACCCGTCCCGCACCCGTCATCAGCGTCATCGGCACCGGCTACCTCGGCGCCACCCACGCGGCCGCCATGGCCGAGATGGGCTTCGAGACCATCGGTGTCGACATCGAACCGTCGAAGCTCGCCGCGCTGTCCGCCGGTGAGGTCCCGTTCTTCGAGCCCGGGCTGCCCGAGCTCATCACGAAGCACGTCGCCAGCGGCAAGCTCCGCTTCACGGCGGACATCGCCTCGGCCGTCGCCGCTGCGGACGTCCACTTCGTCTGCGTCGGCACCCCGCAGAAGGCCGGGTCGCACGCGGCGAACCTGGCCTACGTCGAGAGTGCCACCCGTGGCGTCGCCGAGAACCTCACCCACCCGGGCCTCATCGTCGGCAAGTCGACGGTGCCGGTCGGGACGGCATCGCGTCTCCGCGGCATCGTCCGCGAGTTCACCCCCGCCGGCATCGACGCGGAACTCATCTGGAACCCCGAGTTCCTGCGTGAGGGCAAGGCCGTCGAGGACACCCTGCACCCGGACCGTCTGGTCTGGGGCGGAGCCTCCGAGGCAGCCGACGCCGTGATCCGCGAGGTCTACGCCGCACCGATCAGCGAGGGCACCCCGGTCATCACCACCGACCTCGCCACCGCGGAGCTCGTCAAGGTGAGCGCCAACGCGTTCCTCGCCACGAAGATCTCGTTCATCAACGCGATCTCCGAGATGTGTGCGATCACCGGTGCCGACGTCTCCACGCTCGCCGACGCCCTCGGCCACGACGCCCGCATCGGCCGGAAGTTCCTCAACGCCGGCCTCGGCTTCGGCGGCGGCTGCCTGCCGAAGGACATCCGGGCGCTCATGTACCGCGCGAACGAGATCGGCGCGGGCCAGGTCGTCGGCCTCATGCAGCAGGTCGATGAGATCAACATGGGGCAGCGCCAGCGGGTCATCGACATGGCGATCGACTCGGCCGGGGGATCGGTGCTCAACCGCCGCGTGGCCGTCATCGGCGCCGCGTTCAAGCCCCTGACCGACGACGTCCGTGACTCCCCGGCGCTGAACGTCGCCGCTGCGCTGCACCTCCGCGGCGCCCAGGTGACGCTCTGGGACCCCGAGGCGATGGAGCCCGCGAAGCGCTCGTTCCCGACGCTGAGCTACGCCGCCTCGATGACGGACGCGATCGAGGGCGCCGACGTCGTCCTCGTGCTCACCGAGTGGGACGACATCATCACCGCCGACCCGGTCGCCCTCGGAGATCTCGTCGGGCGCCGCGTCGTCATCGACGCGCGCAACTGCCTCCCGGTCTCGGACTGGGTGAAAGCGGGGTGGACCGTCCGTTCCCTGGGACGTCCCACGCCGGTCACGGGTGCACCCGTGAGCGTCGCAGCGGGGACGAACGACGCGTTGGCCACGAGCCGCTAGTCACCGTTCGCGAGACGGGGTCCGTGCCGGGCGGCGCGGGCCCCGTTCCCGTGCGCGCGGGGCCGCCGGGCGGTTCCGGGCGTGCCTGGTCGATTCGGGCGTACCGGGTCGAATCGGGCGTACCTGGTCGAATCGGGCGTACCTGGTCGGAAGTTCTGACCAGGTACGCCCGATTCCGCTTTCCAGTCCACCTGCGATGGGAAGGAACGTGCGTCGCGACCGCCTGGAGGCCCGGCGCCCGCCCGACGAACCGGCACCGGGCCTCCAGGCGGTCGCGTCCGCACCCGCGCTCCCGGTGGCCGCGTCCTCTCGCGCTGGGCGACACCGCACGGGTGGCGCAGCCCGTGAGGTGTCGCTCACCCGAACCGTGGCCGGCACGTACGAAGGGCCCCGCACCTGACGGTGCGGGGCCCTTCGTCGGTCAGCGGGACTCAGACGCCGAAGTACAGCTCGTACTCGAACGGGTGCGGGCGCTGGGCCAGCGGGAGGATCTCGTTCTCGCGCTTGTAGTCGATCCAGGTCTGGATGAGGTCCTCGGTGAAGACGTTGCCCTTCGTGAGGAACTCGTGGTCCGCCTCGAGCGCGTCGAGCGCCTCGTCGAGGGAGCCGGGGACCTGGGGGATGCCCTTCGCCTCTTCCGGCGGGAGCTCGTAGAGGTCCTTGTCGACCGGCTCGTGCGGCTCGATGCGGTTCTGGATGCCGTCGAGGCCCGCCATCAGCTGCGCGGCGAAGGCGAGGTACGGGTTGCCGGAGGCGTCGGGCGCGCGGAACTCGATGCGCTTGGCCTTCGGGTTGGTGCCCGTGATCGGGATGCGGATCGCCGCGGAGCGGTTGCCGGCCGAGTAGACCAGGTTGACCGGGGCCTCGAAGCCCTTGACCAGACGGTGGTACGAGTTGATCGACGGGTTGGTGAAGGCGAGCAGTGCCGGGGCGTGCTTCAGGATGCCGCCGATGTACCAACGGGCGAGGTCCGACAGCCCGCCGTAGCCGTTCTCGTCGTAGAAGAGCGGCTTGCCGTCCGACCAGAGCGACTGGTGGGTGTGCATGCCCGAGCCGTTGTCGCCGAAGAGCGGCTTCGGCATGAACGTGGCGACCTTGCCCCACTGGTCAGCGGTGTTCTTGACGATGTACTTGAACTTCAGGATGTCGTCCGCGGCGTGGACCATCGTGTCGAACTTGTAGTTGATCTCCTGCTGGCCGCCCGTGCCCACCTCGTGGTGCGAGCGCTCGAGCTCGAAGCCGGCGTCGATCAGCTTCAGGGTGATGTCGTCGCGCAGGTCGGCGGTCTTGTCGACCGGCGAGACGGGGAAGTAGCCGCCCTTGTACGGGGTCTTGTTGGCGAGGTTGCCGCCCTCTTCGTCGCGACCGGTGTTCCAGGCGCCCTCTTCGGAGTCGACCGCGTAGAAGGACTCGTTCTGCGTGACCGAGTAGCGGACGTCGTCGAAGATGTAGAACTCGGCCTCGGGGGCGAAGAACGCGGTGTCCGCGATGCCCGTCGACGCGAGGTACTTCTCGGCCTTCTTCGCCACCTGGCGCGGGTCACGGCCGTAGATCTCGCCGTTCCGCGGGTTGTAGATGTCGAAGATCATGATGAGCGTGCGCTCGGCGCGGAACTGGTCGACGTACGCCGTGGTGACATCGGGGATCAGCTGCATGTCGGACTCGTGGATCGACGCGAACCCACGGATCGAGGAGCCGTCGAACAGCTGGCCGACCGAGAAGAAGTCCTCGTCGACGGTGGATGCCGGGATGTTGAAGTGCTGCTGCACACCGGGCAGGTCCGTGAAGCGGATGTCGAGGAACTTGACGTCGGTGTCCTTGATGAAGGCCAGGACCTCGGAGGAATCGCTGAACATGGGGCCGATCTCCAATGGGTTGGGTGATGTCGGAGGCACCGGTCAAGGCACCCTCCGACGAGGCTATTGACACGGGGTTTCCCGGACATGACTGGATTGTTTCGGGCGTGTTACGCCCGGGCCGTCGCCTACGCTGGGGACCATGGCCCGCAGCACCCCCAGCCCGTCCGCGCCCTCCGAGCACCCGGACGGGTGGCCGGGCAAGGACCTCGGACTGCCCGAGTCCGGGCCCCGGAGCGTCGGGCGGATCGGCCGGCGGGTCGTCGCGCTGCTGATCGACGGCGCGCTGGCTGACCTGGTCGCCTACGTGACCGGTGTGTGGTCGCCGGTCAACGGTTCCGGCGACATCGCGCACTCGTGGGTGCAGATCGCCATCTTCGCCGTGCTGCAGATCGTGTTCATCTGCCTGCTGTCCGGGTCGTTCGGGCACATCTGCGTCGGACTGCGGGTCGTCCCGATGCGCGGCGGCTACGTGGGGGTGTGGCGGCCGATCCTCCGGACGGTGCTGCTCTGCCTGGTGGTACCGGCGCTCATCATCGACCGCGACAGCCGGGGTGCGCACGACCGCATCGCAGGGACGGTGCTCGTCCGGCGCTGAGCCGGGGCCGTTCGGCTGGTGCGAAGTTCCGTACTCGGTGCGCGCCTGCTCTTCCCGCACCGAGTACGGGACCCCGCACCATGCAGGACCGGCTTCGAGCGAGATCGCACCCCCGCACGCGCGAGGACGCCCCCGACCATCTGGTCGGGGGCGTCCTCGTGGGTGGGGGGTCGGTCAGCGCGGCCGTCCGGCGCGGGCCCGCATCGGGTCCATGCCCTTCGGGATCGATGCTGCGGGGCTCTGCGTCAGCGAGTCGAGACGGTTCGCGACCGCCAGGACCTCGTTCCGGTTGAGCGACTTCTTGAGCTTGTTCATGGCACGGGGCAGCTTGTGCAGCGTCAGGCTCTCACCGGTCCCGTCACCCACGTGCAGCACGTGCACGGCGACGTTCGGGACGATGCGCTGGACCTTGCGGCGCTCCTCGCCGACCTGGCGGGTGAGGTTGCCGCGCTGGCCCTCGGTGATCAGGACGACACCCGGGCGACCCACGGCACGGTAGACCGCTGCCTGCGAGCGACCGTGCACCGCGACCGGCATCTCGCTCGAGCGCCACTGGCGACGGAGCGAGTTCGACAGCACGGCACCGACGGCGCCGGGCTGGCCTTCGATCTGCGAGTACGCGGCACGTTCGGCCAGACGACCGAGCACGATGAGGAAGAGCAGCACACCGAGCAGCACACCGGCGACGATCCACAGGACGATCGCGAGCCAGTTCTGCCCCGGCAGGAGCAGCGCCAGCAGGACGCCGAGGACGACCGGACCGACGAAGGCGAGGGCGAACCACCAGACCGACGACGGGTCGGCCTTTCGGGTCATCTGGAAGACCTGGAACATCTGCTTGAGACGCCCCGGCTCCTTCGCCTTCTTGTCTGTGGAAGAGCTGCGTGCCATGCGAACAGGATACGGCCTCCGTGCGCCGGGGGAGACCGTCGCGTGTCCGGCTGTGCGCGAACACGTCCTGTCCACAGATGGTGCGGGAGAGCCTGGAGGCCCACCGCGCCACCGCCACGCTGGTCACCATGGAGACGAGCACCGACCACCACCCGGATCGCTGGATCGCGACCGACGACGAGCACGACGTGCTCACGTGGGTCGCCGACCGCTCCGCGGCCGCCGAGCGCCACCTCGTCCCGGTGGCCGCGGTCGGTCGGACCCCGACGGGGCGTCTCGTGGTCGAACTCGACCGGCCGACCGGTACGCCGCTCGTGCCGGCGCTCGACCGGCTCGGCACGCCGACCACCGGCGTCGCGGTGACCCTCACGGTCCCGCTCCTGGAACTCCTGGTGGCGGTGCACGACGGCGCGGTCCTGCTCGGTGTCGCCGGTGTCGACGACGTGCTGGTGGACGACGCCGGTGCGGTCGTGCTCTGCGACCGCCCGACGAACGCGACGAACACGACGACCCCGACGACCCAAACCAACGCGACGACCCCGACGCGCACCGCGCACCCGACGCGCACCGCGCACGCGACCGATGCGACCCGGACCCTCGTGCTCGCAGCCCGGACGGTGTGGGACCGGGTGGACCCGGCCGAGCTCGCCCAGGCCCCGGTGCTCGGGGCGCTGCAGGACGCCCTCGACGGCGACGGGCCGAGCGCACGAGCAGCACTCGACGTCGTCCGTGCCGCCGCCGCGCCCCGGCCGTTCCGGTGGACCCCCGTGCCGAGCGACCTCGTGTTCGCCGGACCGCCGGCACCGAATGGGCAGGACGGACTGCACGAGCGACTGCGGGATGTGGTCGAGCACGGCGTCCCACTCGGAGCCGGACGACGACTCCCGCTCCGCCGTGCGCTCGTGGGGCTCGTCGTCACCGTCGGGTCGGTGGTCGCCGCCCTGACCCTGCTCGGCGGCGGGTGATGCGCCGGGTGACGCCGTACCGAGGACGCACACGGGAACGGCCCCGGCTCCCACGAGGGGAACCGGGGCCGTCGGCCGTGCTGCTGGTGATCAGTACCCGAGGTTCGGGGCGAAGTTGCCCTCTTCGAGACGGTTCTTCACCGCGACGAGGTACCGCGAGGCGTCCGCACCGTCGATGATCCGGTGGTCGTACGACAGCGCCAGGTAGACGAACGAGCGGATGGCGATGGCCTCCTGGCCGTCGACCTTCACGACCGCCGGGCGCTTCGTGACGATGCCGGTGCCGAGGATCGCCGACTGCGGCAGGAACACCACGGGGGTGTCGAACAGCGCGCCACGCGAACCGGTGTTGGTCAGCGTGAACGTGCCGCCGGCCAGCTCGTCGGGCTTCAGCTGGTTGTTCCGGGTGCGCTCGGCGAGGTCCGCGATGGACTTCGAGAACTGCGCCAGGTCCAGCGAGGCCGCGTCCTTGATGACCGGGGTCAGCAGGCCGCGCTCGGTGTCCACCGCGATGGAGACGTTCTCGGTCTCCGGGTAGACGATCTCGTCGCCCTCGACCGTGGAGTTGATCTTCGGGTGGGCCTTCAGCGCCTCGGACGCCGCGAGGGCGAAGAACGGCATGAAGGAGAGCTTCGAGCCGGTCTTCTCGAGGAACTCCGCCTTGTGGGCGTCGCGGAACTGCGCCACCTTCGTGACGTCGACCTCGACGACGCTCGTGAGCTGTGCGGTCGAGGTCATCGACTGCACGGCACGCTCGGCGACCACCTTGCGCAGGCGGGTCATCTTCTCGCGGGTTCCGCGCAGCGGCGAGACCTCGGCGACGAACGGGCCGGACGCGGCGGCGGGTGCCGCTGCAGCCGAGGCGGCCGGGGCCTTCGCGGCGGCGGCCAGGACGTCCTCCTTGCGGATGCGCCCCCCGACACCGGAACCCGTGACCGTGGACAGGTCGACACCCTGCTCGTTGGCGAGCTTGCGCACCAGCGGGGTGACGTAACCCGAGGCCGCGCCGTCCTGGGTGGGGTTCGGCACCGCGGCGGCGGCCGTGGAGCTCGGCGCGGACGCCGGAGCCGGCGCGGCTGCCGGAGCGGCCTGGGCCGGCACGGCTGCCGGCGGTGCGGCTGCGGGCGGCGGGACCGGCGCGGCGGCCGGGACCGGCGCTGCCGCGGGCGGGGCGGACGGTGCCTGCGGGGCGGCGGGCTGCGTCTGACC
>NZ_QKSJ01000019.1:0-36234 GCF_003234135.1 Curtobacterium sp. MCPF17_018
GGTCGGCGGGGGTCGGGTCGGGGGCGTCGGTCGGGTCCGTTGCGCCGCCGGCGTCCGTCTTGCCGCCGGCGTCCGTCTTGCCGCCGGCGTCGGTCTTGCCGCCGGCGTCCGTCGGGTCCGTCCGGTCCGTCGGGTCCGTCGCGTCCGCCGGGTCCGCCGCCGGACTGGAGGCCCGGATCGCGTCCGCCTCGTCGGTCACGATCGTGCCCGCCTCGATCCGCACGGTGTGCGCCGCCAGCTTCGGGGGCACGTCACCGAACACAGCGGCCGTGATGAGCACCTGCTCGTAGTCCGCGACGGCGTTCGCCAGCCGTTCCCGGCGTGATTCGTCGAGCTCGGCGAACACGTCGTCGAGGATGATGATCGGGTCGCCCAGGTTCGACTCCGCACGCAGGATCGAAGCACTCGCGAGCTGGATCGCCAGCGCGAAGGACCAGGATTCGCCGTGACTGGCGTACCCACGGGCTGGTAACCCGTTGAGCTGGAACAGAACATCGTCCCGGTGCGGTCCCACGAGGGTGAGTCCGCGGTCGAGTTCGTCCCGGCGACGTCGCTCGAGCGCGGCGGCGAAGGCCTCGGCCGCCGACGCGACCGTGACGGGCTCGTCGGGGGTCCCGAGGACGGGATCGGTGGCCGCCGCGGACTCGGGGTCGCCACCGCGGATCGACAGGACACCGGTGATCGAGGCGTCGTGGTGCTCGCCGGCGACGGTCGCGTAGGCCTCGGCCACGAAGGGTGCGAGCCGCCGGGTCAGGTGGTCACGGGCCGCGACGATCTCGGCGCCGAGTCCGACGAGCCGGTCGTCCCAGACGTCGAGCGTCGACAGGGCGTTCGCCTTCGCACCGGTGGCACGGGCCGACTTCAGCAGGGTGTTCCGCTGCCGGAGCGTGCGGTCGTAGTCGGCGAGCACGCCCTGCATCCGCGGTGCGATCTGGCCGAGCAGCTCGTCGAGCATCCGGCGTCGCCCGGCCGGTTCACCGCGGACGAGCGCCAGGTCCTCCGGAGCGAAGAGCACGCTCGTGCAGTAGCGCGGCAACTCCCGCGGCTTGATCGCCGACCGGTTGACCTGCGCACGGTTCGCACCGGTGCGGTTGATCTGCACCTCGGCGAGGATGCTGCGTTCCTCGTGGGCGAGCCGTGCCCGGACGATCGCGGCGTCGCACCCCTGACGCACCAGGGCCGCGTCGGTGGGGACGCGGTGCGAGCCGAGCGTGGAGAGGTACCCGATCGCCTCGACCAGGTTGGTCTTGCCCTGGCCGTTGCGCCCGACGAACAGGTTCGGCCCGCGTGCGAGGTCGACGTCCGCCTCCCGGTAGTTCCGGAAGTCGGTCAGTTGGAGATGGTCGACGTGCACGCGGGCCGAGTCCGGGTTCCCCCGGGAAGTCCTAGGACTTCTTGACGGCGTGACCGCCGAACTGGTTGCGGAGCGCTGCGACGGCCTTCATCGTCGGCGAGGCGCTGCCCTGGCGCGAGACGAAGCGCGCGAAGATCGACGCCGAGAGCGCCGGCATCGGCACGGCGAGCTCGATGCCCTCTTCCAGCGTCCAGCGGCCCTCGCCCGAGTCCTCGACGTAGCCCTCGAGCTCGTCGAGCTTCGGGTCCTCGTTCAGCGCGAGCACCATCAGGTCGAGCAGCCAGGACCGGACGACCGTTCCACGCTGCCACCCGGCGAACACGGCGGGGACGTCGGTGATCAGGTCCTTGGCCTCGAGGAGCTCGTAGCCCTCGCCGTACGCCTGCATGATCGCGTACTCGATGCCGTTGTGGACCATCTTCGCGTAGTGGCCGGCGCCGATCGGGCCAGCGTGCGAGAAGCCTTCTTCGCGGGGGCCCTCGGGGCGCAGGGCATCGAAGACGGGCATCGCGAACTCGACGTCCGCAGCGTCACCGCCGACCATGAGGCCGTAGCCGTTGTCCTTGCCCCAGACGCCACCGGAGACGCCGACGTCCATGTAGCGGATGCCGCGCGCACCGAGCTGCTCGGCGTGCGTGGTGTCGTCCAGCCACTTCGAGTTGCCACCGTCGATGACCAGGTCACCCTCGCCGAGGACGCCGGCCAGGTCGGTGATCACGTCGTCGGTGATCTTGCCGTGCGGGACCATGACCCACACGAGACGCTTGCCCTCCGGGAGGGCAGCGGCGAGGGCGCCGAGGTCGGCGACGTCCGAGACGGCGGGGTTGGCGTCGTACCCGGTGACCTCGATACCTGCGTTGCGGAGACGGGCACGCATGTTGTTGCCCATGCGACCAAGGCCGACAAGACCGATGTGCATGATTTCCTCTTCTGTTCGTCGTCGCGCTGATGCTGCCGGTGGTGTGCGCCAGCGCAGGTTGCCTGTTGCGCCTATCGCAGCAGCAGGTTCGGCTGCAGCAGGTACCGGTATCCATCGGTCGCTGCGGCCTCTTGCGAAGTCTGGCCGGTGATCAGCACCGGGCCCGGCTTGTTGGGGTTCTCCGTCTTGGTGAAGGAGATGCGGACGAACTCGGAGTGCACCGCGTTCAGTCCGTCCAGGAGGAAGGCGGGCTTCAACGAGACCACCGTTTCCTCGCCGGTCAACAACGCACTGATCGACTCTGACGCCTGCGCTTGTTCGGATCCGATCGCCTCGAGCGTGAGCCCGTCGACCGTGAAGGAGAACCGGAGCGCCGCTTCGCGCTCCAGGACGAGGGAGACCCGTCGGACCGCCTCGACGAGCTCCGCGGTGTTGATCACCGCGTGGTCGTTGACGGTCTCGGGGAAGAGGCGGCGGACCGGCGGGTAGTTGCCCTTGATGAGCAACGACGTCACGGTCTTGTCGTCGGCGTGGAACGCGATGAGCTCGCGGTCGGAGTTGCCGCTGATCGACACCGACACCGTGGACGCCGAACCGAACGTGCGGCCGACCTCCTGCAGGGTGCGGGCCGGGACCAGTGCGTGCAGGGGGTCCGAGCCGACTCGGCCGGAGTCCCACGCGATGGTGCGGACGGCGACGCGGTAGCGGTCCGTCGCGATGAGGGAGAGGTCGTTGTCGCCGACCTCGAGCTGCACGCCGGTGATGACGGGGGTGACGTCGTCGCGGCTGGCGGCGACGGCCACCTGCGACACCGCTTCGGAGAACGCGTCGCCGGGGATCACACCGGTCTGCGGGCCGATCTCCGGCAGCGTCGGGTACTCCTCGACCGGCATGGACAGCAGCGTGAAGTGCGCCGACCCGCAGGAGACGGAGATCCTGGCGTCCTCGGTGGTGAACGACACGGGGGCGTTCGGCAACCGGCTCGCGATGTCGTTCAGCAGTCGACCGGAGACCAGGACGGTGCCGGGCTCGTCGATCTGGGCCGAGATGGACGTCTGCGCCGACACCTCGTAGTCGAACGACGAGAGCGTCAGACGATCTCCGTCGGCGTGGATCAGGACGCCCGAGAGGATCGGGAGGGTCGTGCGCTGCGGGAGGAGCTTCACTGCGAAGGAGACGGCTTCGGAGAAGACGTCCCGGTTGACCTCGAACTTCACAGCTGGAACCCCTGTCGATCGGCTTGGACTGTCCGGCCGCCCCATTCTGGCACAGGCGGACGGGGGCCGGATTTCTTGTCATCCCGCCGTCCACAAGGTTGTCCCGCAGAGATTGATCGTTAACCAGGAGTAATGGTGTTAACGCCTGTGCACACTGTGGATAACCCTGTGCATCCGCTCCGCAGTAGGGAACTACACGCTTGTGACTTGTGAGCGGCGTGTGAGCGTTAACGGGATGAATGAATCTCATCTATCCACTTCCATCCCCAGTCTCCACAGGTGACCCCCCACCTGTGTACAACCGGGCGGCGTGTCCTCCACAGTTATCCACAGGCTATCCACACTGTGAGAACTCCGGCCCATGGAACCGTCTCAGATGGTGGATGGGGCGGGGAACGGGCCGATCTCAGCGGTAGCGGCGGTCCTGCTTGATGCGGCTGGTGAGCTCGGTGACCTGGTTGTAGATCGACCGACGCTCCTTCATCAGCTCGGTGATCTTCTTGTTCGCGTACATCACCGTGGTGTGGTCGCGGTTGCCGAACAGCTGCCCGATCTTGGGCAGGGACAGGCTCGTCAGCTCACGGCACAGGTACATCGCGATCTGTCGTGCCGTGGCGATCGCCTGGGAGCGGGACGACCCGTACAGGTCGTCGACGGAGAGCTTGAAGTACTCCGCGGTGTGGTTGATGATGTCCGTCGGCGCGACGACGTTGTCCTCGTCGAGGGTGATCAGGTCCTTGAGGACCGTCTGCACGAGGGCCATGTCCACGGCCGTCCGGTTGAGGCTCGCGAACGCGGTGACGCGGATCAGGGTGCCCTCGAGCTCGCGGATGTTGCTCGACACCTTCGACGCCATGAACTCGAGGATGTCGTCGGGCACCTGCAGGTGGTCGGACTGTGCCTTCTTGCGGAGGATCGCGATGCGCGTCTCGAGCTCGGGCGCCTGCACGTCGGTGATCAGGCCCCACTCGAAGCGCGATCGCATCCGGTCCTCGAAGCCGGTCAGGTGCTTCGGCGCGACGTCCGACGTGATGACGACCTGCTTGTTGTGGTCGTGCAGCGTGTTGAACGTGTGGAAGAAGGCCTCCTGCGTGGAGTCCTTCCCCTGCAGGAACTGGATGTCGTCGATCAGCAGGATGTCGATGTCGCGGTACCGCTGCTGGAACTGGTTCGAGCGGTTGTTCGCGATCGAGTTGATGAAGTCGTTGGTGAACTCCTCGCTCGACACGTACCGGACGCGGATCCCCGGGTAGAGGCTCTCGGCGTAGTGCCCGATGGCGTGGAGCAGGTGGGTCTTCCCCAGCCCGGAGTCCCCGTAGATGAAGAGCGGGTTGTAGGCCTTGGCCGGTGCCTCGGCGACGGCGACCGCTGCGGCGTGGGCAAACCGGTTCGACGACCCGATGACGAAGTTGTCGAAGTTGTACTTCGGGTTGAGCCGCGACTCGGGGCGCCCGCTGGTGCCGGGAGAGTCGATCTGGCTCGGCACGAACGGCGCCTCGATGTACTGGCGCGGCGCGGCACTCTGCTCGACGGCTTCCTGCACGGGCTCGGCGTACTCGGGGACGTTCGGGTCCACGCGTGGCTCCGATGCCATGTCGGGGTTCACCGTGATGGCGAAGTTCGCGACCGAGTCGTCACCGATGCGGGCGACCGCCTCGGTGATCGGGATGCGGATGCGCTGTTCGAGCATGCCCCGGGTCAGGTCGTTCGGCACCTCGAGGTACAGGGTGCCGGCGAGCACGCCCTTCGGCTCGACCAGGTTGAGGAACCCGTGGAGCTGCGGCGTGATGCGGGGGTCCTCGGCGAGGAGTCCGAGTACGGATGACCAGAGGTCCTCGACGGGGTCGGCCGGCAACGTCATGTCGCGCTCGTCTCCAGGGGTCGTGTCGTGCGTTCGCTGCCGGACGAGGGTGCGTCCTGCGGGGTCGGACATGCCGTGGCGTCCTCGGTGACCGCACTCGGGACCAGGTCGTCGCCGGCGGATCGTCGGTGGCTCCGGGGGCTTCGTCGACGCCTCGTTGCCGCGGAGGTTCCCACAGGGTTGTCCACAGTGTTGTCCACGACCACCTCGAGCCGTCTGACAGGAGTACTTCCCTGTCGTACCGGCCATCGGGGGGATCGATCACACCACTGTAAAGGACCGGACCGAGTCCCACCGAACGGAAGTTGTCCCCAATGTGGAGAATGGGCTCGAGGGACGTCAGACCCGGCGGCGACGGTGCGACCGCTCCAGGCGGGGTTTGACCTGCTCGCCGCTGTCACGTACCGTTAACCAGTTGACTGCGGCCCTTTGGTCGCGCCCATCTGCGTCGTTCGACACCCGGACGGCTACACATACGTGACGGCTCGCCGCGAGCAGCCGTGTGGAGAACATCATGAGCAAGCGCACCTTCCAGCCGAACAACCGCCGCCGCGCCAAGAAGCACGGCTTCCGCCTCCGCATGCGGACGCGTGCCGGCCGCGCCATCCTGTCGGCGCGTCGCGCCAAGGGCCGTACCGAGCTCTCGGCCTGATCAGGTTCATCGCCTGATCCGGTCCTCGGTCTGACCCCGGCGTCGCAGTGTTGGCCAGCGCCAACCGCATCGTGCGCGGGGATGACTACCGGAACGTCGTGCGTCGTGGTCGCAAGAGCGCCACGGCGCACGTCGTCGTGTCCGTGGTCCGTCAGCCGGCAGGTCGCAACGGACCGACGCGGTTCGGCTTCATCGTCGCGAAGACGGTGGGGAACGCCGTGACCCGGAACCTGATCAGGCGGCGACTCAAGGCGATCGCGCACGATCTGCTCGTCGAGTGCCCGCAGGGCTTCGACGTGGTGGTCCGTGTACTGCCAGCCGCATCGCAGGCCGGATGGCCTACCCTGCTCGAAGACGTCACGCGCTCCTTCGCGCGCGGGGTGGAGAAGGCAGCATGAACCGCACTCTGTGGACCCGGCTTGCCTGGGTCATCGCGTTGCTCCCACGCAACGCGTGCGTCGTCGTGCTCCGGGCCTACCGTGCGGTGATCTCCCCGCTGTACGGCAACGTCTGCCGCTACCACCCGTCGTGCTCCCGGTACGCCCTCGAAGCGATCCAGCAGTACGGCGTCGTGCGCGGATCCGCCATGGGCGCCTGGCGCATCGCCCGTTGCAACCCCTGGGCTGCTGGCGGAATCGACGACGTCAAGGAACGCCGTCACCCGTTCGTCGTCAACCGGTTCGGGTTCGTCCTCGCGCCGATCCCGCAGCAGCCGCACCCCGCGGTCGGAACGGCCCGGCCGGTCCTGCTCCCCCAGCGCACTCGAAAGGCGTAGCCGTCCCCATGGTGATCATCAACACGATCCTCTGGCCACTCAAATGGGTGGTCTCGGCCATCCTCGTCGGCTTCCACTGGATCTTCGAGAGCCTCGGCATGGACCCGAGCGAGGGCATCACGTGGGTGCTCTCGATCATCTTCCTGACGTTCGTCGTCCGCGCAGCGTTGATCCCGATCTTCGTCCGGCAGATCAAGTCCCAGCGCCGCATGCTCGAGGTCGCGCCGCAGCTGAAGAAGATCCAGGACAAGTACAAGGGCAAGAAGGACCAGTTCTCGCGTGAGGCCATGAGCCGCGAGACGATGGCGCTCTACAAGGAGACCGGGACCAATCCGCTCAGCTCCTGCCTGCCCCTGCTGCTGCAGATGCCGATCTTCTTCTCGCTGTACTCGGTGCTGCACGAGGCCCAGATCAACAAGACGGGCATCGGCCTGCTGACGAACGACCTCGCGGCGTCGTTCGGCAACGCGGCCCTGTTCGGCGCTCCCCTGCACGAGACGTTCACGAACGCCTCCGGGTGGGAGGTCCGTGCGATCGCGGGCTTCATGATCGTCGTGATGACGGCGTCGCAGTTCATCACGCAGCTGCAGCTCGTCGCCAAGAACATGTCGCCGGAGACCAAGGAGTCTCCGATGTACCGCCAGCAGAAGATGATGCTGTACATCCTCCCGCTGGTCTTCGTGATCTCGGGTCTGAGCTTCCCCCTCGGCGTCATGTTCTACTGGCTGGCCTCGAACGTCTGGACGATGGCGCAGCAGTACTTCGTCATCCGCAGCATGCCGACGCCCGGCTCCGAAGCAGCACTGGCTCGTGAAGCCCGCCTGGCCAAGAAGGCACAGCGTCGCGGGACCGCCACCCCGGTCCTCGCCGAGGCCGGTGCCGGCGCCGGTGCGACGGAGATCGAGCCCGTGCGCGTCACCACCCAGCGTCAGCAGCCGGTCGGCAAGCAGCGCCAGAAGAAGAACGGGAAGAAGTAAGTGACCGAGCAGGACACCGCAGCCGCCGTCGAGACGACGGACACCGAGACCGAGGACGCCCGCGACGAAGCGGACATCGCGGCGGACTACATCGAGGAGCTCCTCGACATCTGCGACCTCGACGGCGACATCGAGATCGAAGAACGCGCCGGTCGGGTGTACCTGTCGGTCACCGACGACGGTGAGGCACTCCGCGTGCTGTCGAAGCCCGACACCGTGACGGCGTTGCAGGAGCTCACCCGGATCGCCGTGCAGGCGGAGACCGGCGAGTTCAGCCGGCTCATCCTCGACGTCGGTGGCTCGCGGGATGCCCGTGCTGACGAGCTGCAGCGGCTCGTGGACACCGCTGTCGAGCGCATCGAAGCCGGTTCGTCGTCGGCTGCGCTCCCCCCGATGTCGTCCTACGAGCGAAAGCTCGTCCACGACCTGGTCGCTGAGAAGGGCTTCCACTCGGAGTCCGAGGGTGAGGGTCGGGACCGCCACACGGTCGTCACCCGATGACGGACACACCCGTCCCGACGGAAGCAGCACCGGTCCTCGAGGCTGAGCCCGCGGCGGCTGCAGCACTCTTCGGTGACCAGATCGAGGTTGCGCGCTCGTTCACGAACGAACTTGCGCGACGGGGTGAGGAGCTGGGCCTGGTCGGCCCGCTCGAGCTTCCGCGCCTTTGGACGCGACACATCCTCAATTCCGCGTTGCTGGCACCGCTCCTGGAGGCCCGTGGTCGCGTCGCCGACGTCGGCTCGGGGGCAGGGTTGCCGGGTCTCGTGCTCGCGATCGCCCGTCCGGACGTCGAGTTCGTCCTCATCGAACCGATGGAGCGCCGAACGGACTGGCTTCGCAACGAGTCCGACCGGCTCGGCCTGCAGAACGTCGCGGTGCTCCGCGGCCGTGCTGAGGACGTGGCTGACGACGTCGTCGTCGACCAGGTCACCGCACGGGCCGTCAGTGCGCTGTCGAAGCTCATTCCCCTCACTGTGCCCCTGGTCCGCTCCGGCGGGCAGCTCATTCTGATGAAGGGTGCACGCGTCGACGAAGAGATCGAGAAGGCCCGAAAGGTCATCCTCCGGAAGCGCCTCTCCGATGTCGAGGTGCTCGAGCTCGGAGAAGGTGTGGTCGACGAGACCACCCGCGTCTTCCGGGCTACAGTTGACTGACGCTGCGGCTCGGGCCGGGTCATCCGGCCGCCAGTGGCTCCGCGTTCCACGTGAAACATCGAACCGGGGAAGAGGCACTCGTTGAGTTCATCGACCGACTACGACGCGTCGACACCGCTCGCTCGCGAGATTGCCGACCTGAACCGGCGCCGGCGTGCGATCGCCACGCAACAGTTTCCGCTGCCTTCTAAGACACGAATCATCACCGTCTCGAACCAGAAGGGTGGAGTCGGCAAGACGACGACGACGGTCAACCTGGCGGCGGGACTCGCACATGGTGGAGCTCGTGTGCTGGTGATCGACCTGGACCCGCAGGGCAACGCCTCGACGGCGCTCGGCGTGGACCACCAGGCGGAGGTCGCGAGCATCTACGACGTGATCGTCGATGAGGCACCGATGGCCGACACCGTGCAGGCGTCCCCCGAGTCGGACACCCTCTGGTGCGTGCCGGCAACGATTCACCTTGCCGGCGCCGAGATCGAACTCGTGTCACTGGTAGCCCGTGAGCAGCGCCTCCGGACTGCACTCGACATGTACCTGCAGTCGCTGGACGAGCCCTACCACTACGTCTTCATCGACTGCCCGCCGTCGCTGGGCCTCTTGACGATCAACGCTTTCGTGGCTGCGCAAGAGGTACTCATCCCGATCCAGTGCGAGTACTACGCGCTCGAAGGACTGAGCCAGCTGCTGCGGAACATCGAACTGATCGAGCGGCACCTCAACCCGAACCTCCGGGTCTCGACGATCCTGCTGACCATGTACGACAGCCGGACGAACCTGTCGAACCAGGTGGCGAACGACGTCCGTGAGCACTTCGGTGACCAGGTGCTCAAGGCCATGATCCCCCGCTCCGTCCGCGTGAGCGAAGCACCGAGCTACGGCCAGAGCGTCGTCGCCTACGACGTGAACTCCACCGGGTCGCTGTCCTACCTGGAAGCGGCCGCCGAGATCGCAGCACGAGGAGCGAAGCACTGATGGCACCGAAGCGAACCGGACTCGGCCGAGGCATCGGCGCCCTGATCCCGACCGCAACCGATCAGCAGGACCGTCCCGTCGACGTCTTCTTCCCGACCGGAGGCTCGCCGGCCTCCGCACCGACGGCCGACGAGCTGGTGGCCGTGCCGGGAGCCCGACTCGCGAACCTCAACCCGCTCGATGTGATCCCCAACGCGCAGCAGCCGCGGAAGGAGTTCCGCGAGGAGGAGCTCCAGGAGCTCGTCCACTCGATCCGTGAGATCGGCGTGCTGCAGCCCATCGTCGTCCGGCCCATCCCCGGCGCGACGGGTACCGAGCCGCAGTACGAGCTCATCATGGGTGAGCGTCGTCTGCGTGCCACGAAGGAACTCGGCCTGAGCACGATCCCGGCGATCGTGAAGGACACCCCCGACGACGCGATGCTGCGCGACGCTCTGTTGGAGAACCTCCACCGGGCGCAGCTCAACCCCCTCGAGGAGGCCTCGGCGTACCAGCAGCTCCTCGCGGACTTCGGGATCACCCAGGAACAGCTCGGACAGCGCATCGGACGATCGCGCCCGCAGATCACGAACACGATCCGACTCCTGCGGCTCCCCTCCCCCGTGCAGCGGCGAGTGGCCGCAGGCGTGCTCTCTGCCGGACACGCTCGCGCCATCCTCGCCGCTCCGGACGCGGAGGCGATGGAGTACCTGGCTGAGAAGATCGTCAACGAGGACCTGTCGGTCCGTGCTGCTGAGGCGATCGCCCAGCAGCTCTCCGCCAAGACTCCGCCGGCGAAGCCGAAGCCCGAGCCGTCCAAGCGCCAGGCACACTTCAACGATCTCGCTGAACGACTCGGCGATCGCCTGAACACGCGGGTGAAGATCGCGGTCGGCGCTCGCAAGAGTTCCGTCACGATCGACTTCGCGAATGGCGATGACCTCAACCGGATCCTCGGCGAGCTCGGCGTGCAGGACCTCGAGGGCTGAACCTATCGCTGTGCGCCCCTGTGCGGCCGTTTGAGCCCCTGTAACGGCCAGGCCGGGTGAGGACGTGGGTCGGTCGTTTCGGTCGCTCCAGCGGCTCGGCAGCTCGATCGGGCGGGGTTGCAACAGCCGCGATCGCAGTCTGCCTCAGGTGAGATGGTGGAACAGCGGTTCGGCCTAAGTGCCAGTGGTCCGAGGGACGTTTCAACGGCCTTTTGATCCGAGGTTCCGCGAGTTCGCTGCAGCGGGATCACGGTCGTCGGGCCGGTACCCGAGTGCGCCAGCCCACGTTGTACTCAGCTCCTGAGTTGTCGGAGTCCGTGCCGCGATGATCATCCAAAATGACGTCCGGCCTGAGGCGGTGGAGATCGTTGCGATCGACGTCGAGGCGTCTGGCATCGTCGACCTGCGCGATGTGAACGCCCTTGGCAGCAGTCCGCATCAACTTCGAGGACGCCTTGGCGCCTTGGCAGGCCATCGCCGAGTCCGGGGGGACACCTCGCTCGTGGACGGTGCGTGATCGCCTCCTCGAGGGCGGTGCGATCGGTTTGATCAACCCGTCGCGGAAGAGCCCGGGCCTCTGGCACCTGGTGCTGTGTCGGTGGAACGTGGCGGAGACGCGCCGCGAGTCCGTCTGCTCGATGGACACCGCTGCGGCGAGTGGAGCGACGTTCCACGTGGAACATCGGCAGCAGGGTCAGGCGCGGTGGTCCCGGATGGCCTGCTCAGCGAGCTCGGCGTAGGTCCAGCCGAGGTCGAAACCGGACGCAGACAGCGCCTGCGGCAGCAGTGACGTCTCGGTGAGCCCGGGGAGCACGTTGGCCTCGAGGAACCAGGGCGTCCCGGCCCCGTCGATGATCAGGTCGACGCGTGACAGGTGCCGGAGTCCCAGTGCTGCGTGCGCGGCGACCGCTGCCTCCGCGGCTGCTCCGGCGAACTCGTCCGAGAGTCGCGCGGGCGTGTAGAAGGTCGTCTCCCCCGCGTTGTAGCGCGCCTCGAACCCGTAGATGCCGTTCCGTGGCACGATCTCCACGGCGGAGAGCGCCACCGGGCCGTCTCCGGTGTCGATGATCCCCACGGCGACCTCGGTGCCGCGGATGAGCTGCTCGACCACGACGTCGTCGCAGTACGTGTACGCCGTCACCATGGCCCGGGGCAGGTCCTTGACGTCGTCGACCAGGGTGACGCCCTGTGCACTCCCGCCTCGCGCCGGCTTCACCGCGAGCGGCACCGGGTGCTCGGTGGCGATGGCCTCGAGGACTCCGACGGCACCGAGCTCGCGGAAGACGTCGTGGGACAGCGTCACCGAACGAGGGGTGCGGACGCCGGCGCGGGCGACCAGAGCTGACGCCGTGGGCTTGTCCCATGCTAACCGGGCCGACGTCGAACGTGAGCCGACGAACGGGATGTCCACGGCCTCCAGGATGCCCCGCAGGGCCCCGTCCTCACCGGAGGCGCCGTGCAGTGCCGGCCACACGACGTCCGGGCGTGATTCGGTGAGAGCCGGCAGGAGCATCGCGTCAGCGTCACGCAGGTCGACCTGCCAGCCGTAGCCGGTCAGTGAGTCGGCGACCCGACGGCCGGAGCGGAGGGAGACGTCGCGCTCGTGCGAGATGCCTCCGGCTACGACGACGACGTGACGACGGGTGAGCTCGGCCATGCGGGGTCCTCCGGTGTGGAACTGCGGTGCTGTGCGAGCAGCACTGAGGAAAAGCGCTGATCAGGAGATGTTCGGCGGCGGTGCGCTGACCGATGACGTCTGGCGGACCACGGTGTTCGGTCGGGTCGTCGGGCCGAACGTCTCGATCAGTTCGAGTTCGTCGTTGACCACGTTGGCCAGGCGCTTGACCCCCACCCGGATCTGGTCGGGCGTCGGGTAGCAGAACGACAGACGGATGTGTCCGCCTCCGCGTCCGTCGGCGTAGAAGGCCGTCCCCGGGGTGTACGCCACGAGCTCCTTGACGGCGCGCGGCAGCATGCCCTTGGAGTCGAGCGACTCGGGCAGGGTCAGCCACACGAAGAAGCCACCGTTCGGCTTGGTCCAGGACAGGTCGGGCAGGAACTCCCCCAGCGCGGACAGCATGGCGTCACGGCGCTCGGCGTAGATGCCCCGGAACGTGTCGACCTGGCCCTTCCAGTCGGCCGCGTCGAGGTACGCGTTCACGACGTACTGGCCGAAGGAGTTCGGCGCGAGCACCGCCGATTCGTTGGCGAGCACGAGCTTCTCGCGGATGGCGTGCGGCGCGAGCGCCCAGCCGACACGGAAGCCGGGTGCGAGGGTCTTCGAGAAGGAGCCGAGGTACACCACGCCCTCTTCGTCGATCGATCGGATCGCCTGCGGTGCCGGCTCGTCGAACCACAGGAGCCCGTACGGGTTGTCCTCGAGCACGAGGATGTTGTTCGACCGGCAGATGTCGAGCACCTCGATGCGGCGCTCGCGGCTCATCGTGACGCCGGCCGGGTTGTGGAAGTTCGGGATCGTGTAGAGGAACTTGATCCGCTTGCCCTGGGTGCGGAGGTTCGCGATCGCCTCGCGCAGCGCCTCGGGGACGAGACCGAGCTCGTCCGTCGTCACGTGCACCGTCTCGGCCTGGTACGACCGGAAGACGCCGATCGCGCCGACGTAGGACGGCGACTCTGCGAGCACGACGTCACCCGGATCGATGAACAGCCGTGTGACGAGGTCGAGGGCGTGCTGCGAGCCCGTGGTGACCACGACGTCCTCTGCGCTGGCACGGATGCCCTCGAGGCTCATGACGTCCACGATGTGCTCACGGAGGGACCGCAGGCCCTGTCCGCCGCCGTACTGGAGCGCCATGGCGGCGTCCTCGTTCATGACACGGTCCAGGGAGCCCGTGACGAGCTCTCTGGGCAGCGCTGAGACGAACGGCATGCCGCCGGCCAGCGAGACCACTTCGGGGCGCGAGGCGACGGCGAACAGGGCTCGGACCTCGGAGGCGCTCAGCCCGGCGGTGCGCTGGGCGTAGGAGTCGTACCAGGGGTCGAGGCTGTTGCCGTTCGTCATCGAGTGCTCCGTTCAGTGGGACATTCCCGCCACACTACGACATCGGCCCGGGGAACCAGGGATCCGAGACGGAGCCGATCGTCATCCGGTGGCTCCGGACGAGAACGGCCCCGCTCTCCGGGGAGGGCGGGGCCGTTCGGGTGGGGCGACCTACGCGAGGAACTCGGCGAGGTCGGCCTCGAGCGCGGGCTTCGGCTTGGCACCGATGACGGTCTTGACGACCTCGCCGCCCTTGAAGACCTTCATCGCCGGGATCGACGTGATCTGGTAGTTCATGGCCGACTGGGGGTTGTCGTCCACGTTGAGCTTCACGATCTCGATCTTGCCGGCGTGCTCTTCGGCGATCTGGTCGAGGATCGGCGAGACCGCGCGACACGGGCCACACCACTCGGCCCAGAAATCGACGAGGATCGTCTTGTCGGACTTGAGGACCTCGTCCGAGAAGGTGGCGTCGGTGACAGCCTTGGCGTTGGACATGTGTGCTCCTTCGAGAAGTCGTTCAGGGGGTACAACGGCGATGCCGTCGTGGTATTCCGAGGCGGGTCAGGCGCGTGCGGCGATGACGTCGACCATGGCGGGCTCGGTCGGACCGACGCCCTCGGCCTCGTCCGTCAGTGCGTCGTCGAGCTCGGCGAGGTACTTCTCGGCGTCGAGCGCGGCGACCGTGCCCGAACCCGCAGCCGTGATGGCCTGACGGTAGGTCGGGTCGATGACGTCACCGGCGGCGAAGACACCCGGCAGGTTGGTCTTCGACGAGCGGCCCTGGACGGCGATCGTGCCCTCGGGCGCGATGTCGATCTGGCCGTGGATCAGGTGCGTGCGCGGGTCGTTGCCGATCGCGATGAACAGGCCGTCCAGCGCGAGCTCGGACTCCTCGCCCGTCACGGTGTCCTTGAGCGTGACGCCCTCGACCGCGGAGTCACCGGTGATGCCGGTGACTTCCTTGTTCCACGCGAACTCGATCTTCGGGTCGTTCATCGCACGGTCCTGCATGATCTTCGACGCACGCAGGGAGTCCTTGCGGTGGATGACCGTCACCTTGTCGGCGAAGCGGGTGAGGAACGTCGCCTCTTCCATCGCGGAGTCGCCGCCACCGACGACGGCGATGTTCTTCTGTCGGAAGAAGAAGCCGTCGCAGGTCGCGCACCACGAGACACCGTGGCCGGACAGGCGCTCTTCGTCGGGGAGGCCGAGGTGACGGTACGCGGAGCCGGTGGCGTAGATGACCGCGAGGGCCTCGTACGTCTCGCCGGAACCGACCGTGACCTTCTTGACCTTGCCGGTGAGGTCGACGGAGACGGCGTCGTCGTACAGGACCTCGGCGCCGAACTTCTCGGCCTGTTCCTGCATCTTGATCATGAGGTCGGGGCCCTGGATCCCCTCGGGGAAGCCGGGGAAGTTCTCGACCTCGGTCGTCTTGGTGAGTTCACCGCCCGTCTCGACACTGGAGGCGACGATGAGCGGCTTGAGCTCTGCGCGCGCTGCGTAGATGCCGGCGGTGAACCCGGCCGGGCCGGAACCGATGATGATGAGCTGGCGCATGCCTGATTGCCCTTCCGTTGCGTCTGACCGGGTCAACCCATCGTACCGGCGAGGCATTCCACACGGCCCGTGAGCGTGTGGTGCTCGGTATGGATCAGCGGCCGAGCTTGCTGCGGAGCATCCGGACGGCGTTGCCGATCTCACCGTTCTTCGCGACGACGAGGGCTCCGAAGTACACGGCAACCATCGCGGCGCCGGTGAGGATGATCGTGATGAGGGCACCGGTGCGGTCGGACATCGCGAACCCGGCTTCTGAGAACGCGCCGAAGAAGTTCACGACGAGGAGCCCGACCACCCCCGAGATCAGCGCGGCGATCACGAACTGGACGTGCGACCGGGTGATGACCGGTCCCTCGATGCTGCCGAGCCGCTTACGGACGAGCACGAGTGCGACGATCGTCTGCGCCGACCCCGCGATGGTGGTGCAGGCGGCGACCCCGATGCCGATGACCGAGGTGGGGAACGTCGACACCGCCAGGGCTCCGATGACGAACAGCACCGACTGGATGCACTGCATCAGGAACGGCGTCCGGTGGTCGTGCATCGCCCAGAAGACCCGCTGGATCACGAACAGCATGCTGAACAGGACGAGTCCGGGCATGTAGGCGACGAGCACGGCGCCGACCTGCAGGGCGCTTTCGAACGTGCCCTCGTACAGGCGGCCGAACGGGACGGCGACGACGATCAGCGCGACCGAGGCGAAGACGGTGAAGAGCCCGACGATGCGCAGGGACAGCGACAGGTTGCGGCGGACGGCGTCGAGGTCGCCACGTTCGGCGTCGTGGCTCATGCGGGTGAAGTACGCCGTCGCGATGGAGACCGTGATGATCGAGTGCGGGAGCATGAAGATGAGCCACGCGTTGCCGAGCACGGCGTTGCCGGGCCCGTCGTCCTGACCCTTCCAGGCGACCGCAGACTGCACGATCCCGGCGATCTGGGTCACGAGGATCATCGCGAAGAGCCAGCCGGCGGCGGTGCCCGTGGACTTGAGACCGACCCCGCGCCAGCGGAAGTCCGGTCGGAACGACAGGCCGGCGCGCTTCCAGAAGAACGGCAGGAACGCCGCCTGGGCGAAGACGCCGAGGGACGCGCTGCCCGCGAGGACCGCGATCTTGACCGGCGTCCACTCACCGACGTCACTGTGCCCGCTGCCGAACAGCGCGATGAAGACGATGAGGCCGGCGATCGCGATGACGTTGTTCAGCAGTGGTGCCCACGTGAACGGCCCGAAGACCTGCTTCGCGTTGAGGACCTCGCCGAGCAGGGAGTACATCGCGTAGAAGAGGATCTGCGGGAGGCACCAGAAGGCGAAGGCGATGGCGAGGTCGGTGGCGGCCGGACCTCGGCTGTCGGACGACGTCGTGTACAGCCGCACGAGGAGCGGCGCGAGTGCCGTCGCCACGATCGTGATGACGATGAAGACGGAACCACCGAGCGTCACGATCTTGTTGACGTACGCCTGCCCGCCGTCCGTGCCGGTCTTCATCGCGCGGACGATCTGCGGGATGAGCACGGCCGACAGCAGACCGCCCGCGATGAGCGCGTAGATGTTGTTCGGCAGCTGGTTCGCGACGGCGAAGGCGTTGGCCGAGGGGCTCGCATTCTGCCCGATCGCGTACGCCAGCACGAAGGTCTTCGCGAAGCCGAGGATGCGGCTCACCATCGTGCCGGCGGCGAGCATCGCGCTCGCCCGGCCGAGGCTGCGCTCGGCGACCGGCTCGGCGTCGACGTCGGGCTGGGGCTGGCTGGCGCTGATGGTCGGCTCCTCGGGGTCGCGGTCGTCCGCGACGGTGCTGCGTGGGGCGTCGGACGGGAGGCCCGGCTCGGTTCCGGCGCGCGCGATGGCGTCCTGCAGGGGGCCCTGGTTCACCGCCGCGGCCGCGCTGGGAGTGGGGGCCGCTCCGGAGGGGTGATCCGTGCCTCCAGGCCGGGTGGTGGCCGCCTGCGCGCCCCCGACCGTCGGCTGGACCGCCAGGGGGCGGTTCGGGTCGTCGTCGTCCTCGTCGTCGAGCTCGCCGTTGCGGCGGCGGATGCGCTTGCGGATGCTGCGGAAGATGCCGAAGCCGAAGATGCCGATCAGGGCGATCGCGGCGACGGCGGTGATGACCGTCTCCCACTGGGCCTGCACGTTCAGCTCGACGGTCGCGGGCTGGGCCACGGCGACGCCGGTCGGGCTCGAGAGCGACATCGTCAGCTCGACCTTGCCGTTCGCGACCGACTGCACGGGGACGGTGGCGCGGGTGGAAGAGTCGGGCTGGATCTCGACGACGATGTCGTTGCGGACCACCCGCAGCGCCGAGTTGGACGGCTGCACGGACAGGTGCACCGTGACCGGGTAGTCGGAGCTGTTGCGGATGGACACCGGCAGGGACGACCGGTCGCCGAGCAGGGTGAGGCTGCTCGAGTCGACGATGCCGACCTCGGTGGTGCTCTTCGCCCAGGCGGCCGTGCGGGCGTCGACCGCGGCGGCGAACCCCTGGTCGTCGTCGCGCCACGCGTTCGAGGCGAGCGCGAGCAGACGGAGCCGGGCCGGGGCGGTGAGCTGGTTCGGGTCGCCGAGGACCGTCGCGAACGCGGAGAGCCCCTGTTCTCCGCGCACGAGTCGCCGGAGCTGGTCGATGCGGGCTTCGCCGGTGGACGCGCTCGCGAGCGTGAGCGACCCGGCGACGGCCTCCGAAGCGGTGGAGAGGTCGGCCGGGGCGACCCAGGCGGTGCTCTCGAGGGCGTCCAGCGCCTGGCTGAGCCGCGTGGAGTCGGACGGCCACTCGCGCCCGAGGGTCAGCAGGATCGGGCCCGTGGCGGTGGCGGCACGGGCCGAGGTGGCGAGCGTCGCGGTGAGCTCGGACATCGCCGACGAGAAGGTCTGCCGGTCGGTGGCGGCCGCGGCTCGGCGGAGCATCGACGACATCGACTGGTCGGAGACGAGCACGTGGTCGTCGCCGATCTTCTCGGACGCCGTGATGGTGGTGTCCGCGCCGGCCGAGGTGTTGCCGCTCGAGACGATGGTGGTCTTCGTGCCGGCACGCTCGAGCGCGGGCAGGTCGGCGGAGGACACGGTTCCCTCGGTCGGCCAGGCGATCGAGTCCATCGAGTACGGGAAGTCGAGCAGGGACTCCGTGGTCGGCAGGGTCTCCTGCGCCTGGTCGGCAGCGTCGCCGGTCGTGGCACCGTCGCTCGAGGTCTCGGTGGGCGCCGGGGACGAGGTCTGCCCCGGCGTGGCCGTCGGTGTCGGAGCCGGGGTCTCGGCGCCGGGGAAGTTCTCGGACTCGACGGACTGGTCGAGGGAGATCGGCGACAGGATGCCGTCGGATCCGGCCTGGCGGAGGCCGGTGACGTCAGCGTCGGCGTAGGGCAGCGCGAAGGTCTCGTTGCGCAGTGCTTCGAGACGCTGCAGCCAGGTGGTCGCGCTCGACGGGGCGTTGTCGCCGAGGATCCGGATCGAGGCGATGATCCGAGGGTCGACGGCCACGGCGACGTTGTGGTCCTCGGCCGCGTCGAGCTGCTGCGTGAGGGTGCCGTCCACCGAGGTCGCGGCGGCCAGCACCGGGGCGGTGAGGACGCCGTCGGTCGACTTGGGCACCGTGACCGGCATCGCGACGGAGACGCTGACCGGGGCCTGTTCGAAGTCCGGGTACCAGGTGATCGCGGAGCGGTCGACGGCGAAGGCGTCACCCGCCGTGTACTCGGCAGCGATGCGGCGGGCGCCGAACGAGGAGTACCCGCCGAGCGCGACGTTGCCGGAGACGATGTCGACCGAGTCGATGGTGATCGAACGGTGCGCCGGGATCGCCGGGATGTCCACCGAGTCCATCGGGGCGCCGAGGTAACCGGTTGTGGTGGTGTCGCTGAGCCAGCTCGCCAAGACATCGCGCGTGCTCACCGAGCGGAAGATGTCGAACTCCGCGGTGCCGGCCGGCAGGGCCGTGTCGGTGTCGTTCGTGACGGTGACCGACAGGGTGAGGTCCTGGTCGCGCTCGACGACGCCGCGGTTCGCCGGGGCGATCGAGATGGTCGCCTTGCCCGCGTCGGCGGCGGCCGGCTCGGCGACGTGGCTCTTGGCTGCGGACACCGTGGCGGCCGAGGCGTGATCGGTGGTGACGGGCGCGACGACCAGGCCGAGCGCGACGAGGGTCGACGCGGCTGCGGCGAGCGTGGTGCGGAGCATCTGCATACGGGGAGCGGGCCACGGGGTCGGTTCGGGCCGAGCACGAGTGTATGAGGCGCGACCATGAACAGGTCCCGTGCGCGCGCGGCTCGTGGAGAACTCAGGGCCTCGATCTGGGAGGATGAGCACCGTCATGCAGTCCGTTGCCCAGGCCGTCGAACGACTCGACGCACTCGCCACCACCGAGCCCGTCGACCTCCTCGCTCGGGCCTTCGCCGACGCCGGACACGAACTCGCCCTCGTCGGCGGCCCCGTCCGTGACGCGTTCCTCGGCCGTCCGGTGACCGATCTGGACTTCACCACCGACGCGCGGCCGGACGACATCCTGCGGATCGTCGAACCCATCGCGAGCGCCACCTGGGACGTCGGTCGCCAGTTCGGCACCATCGCCGCACGGGTCGCCGGCGAGCAGGTCGAGATCACCACGTACCGCAGCGACGTCTACGACGGCGAGACCCGCAAGCCCGAGGTCGCGTTCGGCGACACCATCGAGGACGACCTGCTCCGTCGCGACTTCACCGTCAACGCGATGGCCCTGCGACTGCCGGCCCGCGAGCTCGTCGACGTGCACGGCGGCGTCGAGGACCTGCTCGCCGCACGGCTCCGGACGCCCCAGACCGCGGTCGTCTCGTTCCGCGACGACCCCCTGCGGATGATGCGCGCCGCACGGTTCACCTCCCAGCTCGGTTTCACCGTCGACGACGACGTGCGCGCCGCGATGCAGGAGCTCGTCGCGTCGATCGACATCGTGTCCGCCGAGCGGGTCCGCGACGAGCTCGTCAAGCTGCTCAACACGGACGACCCGGTCCCCGGCCTCCGGCTGCTCGTCGACACCGGGCTCGCCGAGCGGTTCCTGCCGGAGCTGCCCGAGATGCGGCTCGAGGTCGACGAGCACCACCACCACAAGGACGTCTACGAGCACTCGCTCACCGTGCTCGAGCAGGCCATCGGGTACGAGGCCGAACGGCACGCCGGTGATCCCCCGGACACCGTGCTGCGGCTCGCCGCGCTGCTGCACGACATCGGCAAGCCCGCGACGCGCAAGCTCGAGCACGGCGGCGCCGTGAGCTTCCACCACCACGACCTGGTCGGTTCGAAGATGGCGAAGAAGCGACTCCGTGCGCTCCGCTTCGACAACGACACCATCGCCGCGGTGTCCCGCCTGATCGAGCTGCACCTGCGCTTCTTCGGGTACACCGAGGGCGCCTGGACCGACTCCGCCGTCCGCCGTTACGTCCGTGACGCCGGACCCCAGCTCGAACGGCTGCACGAGCTCACCCGGTCGGACGTCACCACCCGCAACCGCCGCAAGGCCGACCGGCTGGCGTTCGCCTACGACGACCTCGAGGACCGCATCAAGACCCTCTCCGAGCAGGAGGAGCTGGAGTCGATCCGTCCGGACCTGACCGGCGACGACATCATGAGGATCCTCGACATCCCGCCGGGGCGTGCCGTGGGCGAGGCCTACCGGTTCCTGCTCGAGGCCCGGATGGACGAAGGACCCCTCGGGCCGGAGACGGCCGAGGAGCGCCTGCGCGAGTGGTGGGGCGCCCGAGGCGACACCGGCGCCTGAGACACCAGCGCCTGAGACGCGACCGCCTGACGGGCGGAACCGCTGTCCACAGGCCGGTGGCGCGCCTCCAGGCAGTCCGGTAGGCTACCCAGGTTGCCCCTCGCGCACCTGCGTGGTCTGGGGCACATGCATCAACCCTCCTGCCCCGGGAACCGCCCGGGGCCGCTGAGACCAGAGGAGGTGGGTTCCGCATGCACCAGTACGAACTGATGGCGATCCTCGACCCCGAGATCGATGAGCGCACCGTCGCTCCCAGCCTGGACAAGTTCCTGGCAGTGATCCGCAACGCGGGTGGCACCGTCGACAACGTGGACGTCTGGGGCCGTCGCCGGCTCGCTTACGAGATCGCGAAGAAGTCCGAGGGCATCTACGCCGTCGTCGACTTCACGTCGACGTCCGAGGCCGCCAAGGAGCTCGACCGTCAGCTCGGTCTCTCCGAGGCCGTGCTCCGCACGAAGGTCCTCCGCGCTGAAGAGGGCATCGCGCAGGTCGCCGCCCAGAAGCAGCGTGACGAGGCTCGTGCGGCCCGCAAGGCCGCCAACGCCTCCGCAACCGCGACCGCGAGCGCCGAGTAACCCGTGGCCGGCGAAACCGTCATCACGGTGGTGGGCAACCTCACCGCGGACCCCGAGCTGCGTTACACGCAGAACGGGCTCGCCGTGGCGAACTTCACCATCGCGTCGACCCCTCGCACGTTCGACCGTCAGGCGAACGAGTGGAAGGACGGCGATGCGCTGTTCCTCCGCGCGAGTGTGTGGCGCGAGTTCGCCGAGCACGTGGCGGGGTCGCTGACGAAGGGCTCGCGCGTCATCGCGCAGGGTCGTCTGCGTCAGCGTTCCTACCAGGACCGTGAGGGCCAGCAGCGCACGAGCATCGAGCTCGAGGTCGACGAGATCGGCCCGTCGCTCCGCTACGCGACCGCACAGATCACCCGTGCAGCGGGTGGCAGTGGCGGCGGTCGTGGCCAGGTCGGCGGCGGCGGCAACGCCCCCGCGGGCAACGGCGGCGGCAACTGGAACAACAACGGTGGCGGTCAGTCGGACGCGCCCTGGTCTCCCCAGGGCGGCCAGCAGGGTGGCGGCAACGCACAGTCGAACGACGTGTGGAGCACCCCCGGCGGCAACTTCGACGACGAGACCCCGTTCTGATCCTCCCGGTTCCGACGGACACACAACTTTTCTTCTAAGGACAAATCACTATGGCTGGAAAGAGCACCGGCGACCGCCGGAAGCCTCGCGGCAAGGGCGGCAAGAACGCTGCTCCCGCGAAGTCGATCAAGGTCGGCGTCATCGACTACAAGGACGTTGCGACCCTTCGCAAGTTCATCTCGGAGCGTGGAAAGATCCGCGCCCGTCGCATCACCGGCGTCTCCGTCCAGGAGCAGCGCCTCATCGCCCGTGCCGTGAAGAACGCCCGTGAGATGGCGCTCCTCCCCTACGCCGGCTCCGGCCGCTGATCGGAGGTCGACACATGTCGAAGCTCATCCTCACCCACGAGGTCTCCGGCCTCGGTTCCGCTGGTGACGTCGTCGACGTCAAGAACGGCTACGCCCGCAACTACCTCATCCCCCAGGGCTTCGCTGTCGCGTGGTCCAAGGGCGGCGAGAAGCAGGTCGAGTCGATCCGTGCCGCGCGTACTGCGCGCGAGCTCGCCACCATCGAAGAGGCACAGGACCTCAAGATGAAGCTCGAGAACGCGACCATCACCCTGTCGGTCAAGGCCGGCAAGGACGGTCGTCTGTTCGGCTCCGTTCGTCCGGGCGACGTCGCTGACGCCGTCCAGGCGCAGGGCGTCGGCTCGCTCGACAAGCGCAAGGTCGAGGTCCCCGCGACCATCAAGACCGTCGGTGACCACGAGGCCACCGTGCGCCTGCGCGAGGACATCACTGCCGTGATCTCGCTCAAGGTCGTCGCTGCCAAGTAGCACTGACGTTCCGCTCCACGACGGGCGGGTCTCCTCCGGGAGGCCCGCCCGTCGTTGCGTTCCGGGGCGGTCGCGCGGCTTGTCCTACGGCTGTCGCCGACATGGTCACGGGCCTGGAGGCGCGGCTCGACTCAGGCTGGCTGGTTACGGTTCAGACGGGGTCGCGCTGGCTGGGAACAGGCCGAGAACTCTTCCCACAGGAGGGGTGCTTGTCAAGTCGTTTTACACAGTGGAAACGTGTCAAATCGGAACCTTCAAGGCGTACTTGAGCCCCACTTTTCCACACACGGTGTGCACCAGGAAACCCCAGGTCAAGCGGTCGAAAGTGTGTTCGCACACCGCTTTTTCCACAGGCTCCTCCACAGTTCTCCACACAGCGTTCCGGCGTGTTCCGCAGCCTCTCCACAGAGTTATCCACAGGGCCGTTTGTTGGGGATAACTCCGGGGCCGTAGCTTGGGCCAGCGACTCGGGATGTCGGTCGCCGAGGGTAGAAACAGGGGTGCGGGTTCCCGCCGGTGGGTGCTGTCCCGCCGGTTCAGGTCCGTGTCGTCAACAGAGGAGAGCGTGTGTCGATCGCACATCTTGAGCCCGCACCGCAGGACTACGCGGAGCGCGGCATGGAACGCACCCCGCCGCACGACATGCTCGCGGAGCAGTCGACCATCGGTGGCATGCTCCTGTCGAAGGACGCCGTCGCCGACGTCATCGAGACCGCCCGCGGTGTGGACTTCTACGTCCCCAAGCACGAGGTCATCTTCGACGCGATCCTGTCGCTCTACTCGCACGGTGAACCCACCGACGTCATCGCCGTCACCGACGAGCTGACCAAGACCGGTCTGCTGTCCCGCGCCGGCGGCGCCGAGTACCTGCACAGCGTCACGAGCATGGTGCCGACCGCCGCGAACGCCGGCTACTACGCCGGCATCGTCGCCGAGAAGGCCGTGCTCCGTCGCCTGGTCGACGCCGGCACGCGCATCGTCCAGATGGGTTACGCGTCGGAGGGTGAGGTCACCGACCTCGTCAACAGCGCGCAGGCCGAGGTCTACAACGTCGCCGGTGGTGTGCAGACCGAGGACTACGTCCCGCTGACCGACGCCATCTCCGCCGCGCTCGATGAGATCGAGGCCGCCAAGGGCCGCGACGGCCAGATGACCGGCGTGCCGACCGGGTTCGCGCAGCTCGACGGCCTGACGAACGGGTTCCACCCCGGACAGCTCATCATCGTCGCCGCCCGACCCGCCCTGGGTAAGTCGACGCTCGCACTCGACCTGTGCCGCGCCGCCGCGATCAAGCACGACCAGACCGCCGCCTTCTTCTCGCTCGAGATGGGTCGCGCCGAGATCGCGATGCGTCTGCTGTCCGCCGAGACCAGCGTGCCCCTGCAGAACATGCGCAAGGGCACCGTGGACTCTCGCGACTGGACCACCATCGCGCAGACCCGCGGTCGCATCAACGACGCCCCGTTCTTCATCGACGACTCCCCCAACATGACGCTCGTCGAGATCCGCGCCAAGTGCCGTCGACTCAAGCAGCAGCACAACCTGAAGCTCGTGGTCATCGACTACCTGCAGCTGATGACCTCGGGCAAGAAGGTCGAGAGCCGCCAGCAAGAGGTCTCCGAGTTCTCGCGTGCCCTGAAGCTGATGGCCAAGGAGCTCCAGGTGCCCGTCATCGCCCTGTCGCAGCTGAACCGTGGTCCGGAGCAGCGTGCCGACAAGAAGCCGGCGATCTCCGACCTTCGTGAGTCCGGCTCCATCGAGCAGGACGCCGACATGGTCATCCTGCTGCACCGTGAGTCGGCGTACGAGAAGGACAACCCGCGTCAGGGTGAGGCGGACCTGATCGTGGCGAAGCACCGTAACGGACCGACGGACACCATCACCGTGGCGTTCCACGGGATGTTCTCGCGGTTCGTCGACATGCCGCAGTAGGCGTTCGTGTCGTCCGCCAGCTAACTTGTCCGACTGCCACGCAACGTGTCTGAAATACGGACGTGGACACGATGTTCGGAGTACGGACGGGCCACGCTGACTAGGGGTCGGCTAGGTCTTCGTGCGTCGCGAGGCGTCCGTATGGCGTGCGGGAAGTGAGATGGTTCGCGGACCACCTATGTGGGACGGGTTCGCCCCGGAGCAGGGCCGTAGGAGTCCGGAGCAGCCCGGAAGCACCCGTTGTCCGCTGGAGTACCGGCTACCGGGACACCATGGTTTGATCGGTCGTGCGCTCGCAGGGCGCGAAGTTCGAGGACAGGAAGGCATCGGATGGCTGAGTTCTTCAACTCACCCCATCCGGTCGCAGAGATGGGGCTCGGGGCGGTTTTCGTCATCATGGGCGTCGTCGTCGGACCGGTGGTCGCGGTTCCGGAAGATCGCGTGAATCAAGGACCTCTGAACATGATTCCGACGCCGGTGCTGGTCGGTGTGCTCGTCGTATGTGGGGCCGTCGTGTTCGCGCAAGGGCTCGGCACTTGGATCAAGCGGAAGCGCGGGAGGTAGGGGCCGGTCGAGGATCGTCTATCTGGGCGCCCTGCTTAGCTAGCGCCGAGGTCGGCCGTATCCCGCTGGACGACCGGCTGACGGGCGGCCGAACATGGCTACATGCGCACGATCTCCAGATCGTGGAGCTGCGCCGACGTGGCAGTGCTGTCTGTCTGCGACAGCCACTTGCACACCGGCTGCAGGCTCACGAGAACACGAGAATGAAGCCGAGGATCGCGGCGGCGAGGGGCAGCGCGGTCAGGACGATTGCCGCAATGGGAGATTCCTTGCGGCGGACGTGAACAGCGATCGCTCCGGCCATGATCACGGTCAGGGCGACGCCGGCGACGGGGCTGAGGGCAGGGGCGATCCGGGTCGCGATGGGGAGGACGAGACCGGTTGCTCCGACGACTTCTGCGAGGGCGATGAGCTTGACGGTGGTGTTGGAGTAGTCCTCGATCCAGCCCATTCCGGCTTCCTTGAGGGCCGATATTGGGCGGATCAGCTTCATCAGGCCTGCGCCGAAGAAGGCGACTGCGGCGAGACCTGCAACGATCCAAAAAGTGATGGCCATGCGTTGTATCTCCAGGTGGGGTGATGGTGTCCAACGGGGTGCTCGATCGAGGAGCGTCGCCGCGGCGGGGGTCAACCCCGCAGGTCAGTCGATGGTGATGACGAGATTTCCGCCGCCGGAGGTGGGGGCGGTTTCCAGCTCCGCGAGGGCGGGGATGGCGTCGTCGAGGGTGACGGCACGAGCGATGCGGGTGACGATCTCGCCTCGTCGGGCGGCGTCGGCGACGCGCTGAAGGTCGTCGCTGTCGGGGCGGGCCATGAACGCGTTGTAGGGGCCGGGTAGGACGCTTCGGGCGAACTTTGATGCCGCGGGGACGATGTCGATGATGCATCCGTGGAGGGTGAGCATCTGGCGTGCGACGCCGTAGGGCAGGGTCCCTGCCGTGTCGAAGACCACGTCGAACCGGCCGGTGTACGGAACAGGATCTGTGTCGAACGTGACGACTGGGTCGACGCCGAGGTGGCGGGCTTCGGCTTCCGTTCCCGACCGGCAGCTGCCGGCCACGGTCGCGCCTGCCGCGAGTGCGACCTGGACGGCGATTCGTCCAACTCCGCCGAGGCAGCCGTTGATGAAAATGCGCTGTCCAGGTCGGAGCTTGCCGGCCGCAGTGACCGCCTGGTAGGCGGTGAGGCCGGCCACCGGCAGGGTTGCGGCATGTTCGAAGGAGAGGTCGTCGGGCTTGGAAGCGACGGATCGCTCGTTGGCGATCACGAACTCCGCGAACGCTCCTGCATGCTGCAGGCGCGCCGCGCCGAGGACCGCGTCGCCTACCCGAAAGCGGGTGACGCCCTCTCCGACCTGTTCGACGACACCGGCGAAATCGTGGCCGACACCGCGTGGGAACTTCCTGCCGGTCATGACCCGCATCTCGCCGTTACGGATCTTCCAATCCATGGCGTTCGCCGATGCAGCACGCACGCGCACGAGGATCTGGCGTCGACCTGGTTGCGGGATGGCCGCGTCTTCCAACACCAGGACGTCGGGACCGCCGTAGCGGTGGTACTGCAGGCGCCTCATCGCCGCCTGGTCCCAGCGAGCCCGCGGCCTGCGAGGAACCAGCCGACGCCGATCACGGTCAGCATGGGGATGGTGAACTTGAGCTGCGGCCAATTGTCCTCACCGGGCGGGTCCACGCTTGCCGTTCCCGGGTAGAAGAACGCCGAGAGCTGACTGAGCCAGTACGTGCTCGCCGCGAACGCGGCAGCGTCCACGCCCACGCGGCCGGAGCCCGGCCGCCACAAGTTCACCAGGGTCGCCATCGACAACGCGACGCCGGAACTCATGGTCTGCGCGTTGTGGAACTTCGCGTGCGGAGGCCAGGAGTCGTTGTAGATGTGCGTTTCGTTGAAGTCGAACACGTACGGGCCGACCATCTGCGCCGCCGCAGTCGCGGAGACCAGGACTTTGCCCAGCGTCGCCATGCGCATCAGTGCTCATCGCTGGATCCCGTACGGAGGGGCAGGATGACGCGGCTCGCGATCAGCCAGCGGCCTTCGTGCAGGACGACCGTGTCGTCGTAGACGACGCCGTGCACGCCGCCGTGAGCCATGATCATCAGTCCCTTGGACCGCACCGACGCCGTCGACTCCCCCGTCTCCGAGATGACGATGTTCGTCACGAAGTGCGACAGCGGTGCGTGCCCGGAGGCGAACAGCTCCCCCGCCGCGGTTCGCAGGGCGTCCAGACCCTCGAAGGCGCCCATCCCGGAACTGGTCATGTCGTACGTGGCGTCGGGGGTGAACACCTCACGGAGTTGATCCAGGGCGTTCTCGTCGACCACGAACGCCTGGCGCGAGAGAGTCTCGGAGATTTGAAAGCGATCGTCTGCAGAGAGCATTGCTCCTCCTTGTTTGGTACTCAGTACCGTAGCACACCCCGTTCAAGTTGGAACCAAGTCCGGCACATGCTGGTAAGATGAAGCCGTGGCCGAACCAACCGCCGAAGCAGACACGACCCCGCTGACCCTGGTCGAACGGAAGCAGCGTGCCGCGCGGAGCCGGATCATCGACGCCGCAGATGAGTTGTTCGCCGAGCGAGGCTTCGACGCGGTCTCGGTCACGGACATCGCCGAACGGGCCGAGGTCGGCCGGACGACGTTCTTCCGACACTTCGGCGACAAGACGGAAGTCGTCTTCGCCAAAGAGCAGTCCATGTTCGACGCGATCACTACCGTTGCATCCGCTCTTTGGGACCCCGCGCCACCCGTGCAAACCCTCGGAGACGCCCTGAGTGCGCTCGAACCGCTTGTCCTCCAACTCTGCGCACAAGCGATCTCGGACCTCGCCACGTACCGGCGGCACACAATGCTTCTCGACGCGCACGAGGAGCTGCGGGCGCGCGAAGCGGTCAAGCACCAGTACATCGCGAACGAGTTCACGAAGGCGCTCATCATGCAGAACGCCCCCGTTGACGTCGCCACCATCGCAGGGCAACTCGGGGTCGCCTGCTACAACAGCGGTCGGATCCTGGCCAGCGACCCCGCCGACCTGGTGGAAGGGACCGCAGCTGCCTTCCGGAAAGCACTTGCCATGCAATCTGCAGGCTCGAACTAGTCAAGCTCGCGATCGTCTACTGGGCGGTCCTCGTCTGGACGAGTAGGGAGAGGCCGAATACGAGCACTCCCAGGCCGAGCGGAACAAGGATGCCCAGGAACGGCGTCGTCGCTCTTTGATCAGCGAGCATCATCGCAATCCAGAAGAACGCGATGATGCCTGTTCCCACGGCCACCAGCGCAGCCACGACAAGCGCAGCGCTCACGCGCGAGCGCGGCTTGACGACGCCAAAACGGCCGTGACGTGCAAACGGAAACGCTCTCGAGACCCGCGACCGGTAGTGGATCGACTGCCGGACACGGACTGTGGGAGCACCGTTGCGGTGACCGTGCCGCTGTCTTCTGAGACCGAGATGCTCGGTCGCGCGGTCAGCCGTCGCTGACGTCCTCGCGCAGGTTCGGGTCGAGGTTCCCGGTCCACACATTCGCTGCGAGTTCGTGCAACCCGGAGGGGTCGGACGCCGTATACCCATCCGACACGAGTGCCGTCTGGTGGCCGGCATCATCGATCATGCTCGTGACGACGGTCGCTGGCTCGACTGTTCGACCGGCGGAGACTGCCCAGTTCCCGGCACTGTTCGGATCTCCGTTCCGGGCGATCAAGCACACACCACCGCTCGCTGTGGCGGCGATCCAGTACCTGGTTGCGTCCCGCTCTACGACGAAGCGCTGACTGTCCGGCACGATCTCCTCCGGCTCGAACACATCGTCATCGGGGAGCGCGTCGGCGGATGTGGCGGGACGCGCGAGGACGGCGAAGTGCCGGGATGCCAGTTCGATCGGGTCGACGGAAAGAGCAACCGACGTCCGGGTGGCGGACGGAGACGCCTTTGGTGCCGGTCCTCCATCGGTGCAGCCTGCGGTGGCCATGGTCAGGCTGATGGTCGCCGCGACGGCGGATGCAATGACGACCGTCCGTGCTGTTCGTGTCCTTCGTTTCATGTTTCCCCTCAATGCAGAAACTAGCAGCGGCCGGCGGCCTGCGGGATCCGTCCAAGTCCCGGCACTGGCTCCTGCGCCGCGGAGGCTTTGAAGGGCAAAGCCCCGACGTTCGTTGGCCGATCCGTTACCGGCCAGTGGCTACCAGGACCGGACTTCGGACGAGTCGGTGACCGAACCCCGCCGTGCGACCGCTGGCCGTGGGATCCTTCCAACGGCCCGTTCGAAGTCGTACGGACGTCGGTCGGACCAGCAGCGAGTGGGGATCCGCGGTGTCTGAAGACGGAGTGGTGCGGCGCGACAGTCGGGGCGGTTCGCGGTGGTCACGCCTGCAGCTGGGGGAACGTCCCGCGCGCCCACACCAGGTTGATGGAGAACGACGTGACGAGCCAGGTGTCGCCGTGACGGGTCAGGCGGCCGCGCCAGACGTTCGATCCCTCGAAAGCCGGCGTGTGCGCCTCGTCGCAGAAGATTGCGGTGACGTTGCCGCGAACTTCCGCCTGGTCTCCCGCGATATCGGCTAGGACGCCGGAGATGAGGTGCTGCGTGGCGACCACCGGTTCGTGAACGGCGCGGATTTGCTCGACCACCAAGTCGGCGCCGACAGTGACACCCATGACCGTCGTCGCCTCCACGTCGCTCGCATACATCTGGTGGAGATCGTCGAAGCGGTGGTCGTCGATGGCGGCGAAGATGCGGGAGATGATGTCGGACGGTGTGCTTGACATGAAAAGCCTCTCTTACTGTTGGGATCCCAACGTTGGAAACCCAACGATACATGGAAGAGAGAGTTTCGCCTACCGTGGAGAACATGGCTGACCGGGAGATTCCGGAGCGACTGAGTTCGCTCCCGAGCTGGCTGCTCGTCGAGGCTGCGGCGCGAGCAACACGCGTCGTGTCGGAGCTCACCACCGAGGCCGGCGTCCCGAAGGCGGCGTACCCGATCCTTGCCGTGCTCGAGGCGGCTGGTCCGCTCAGCCAAGCCGAAGTCGGCCGACGCGTCCGGATCGACCGCAAAGACCTCTCGGGGTACGCTGCCCGGCTCGAGCAGCTCGGCTTGGTCACGCGGCGTCCTGACCCCGTAGACGTGCGACGCAACCTGCTCGAGAACACGCTCGCGGGGACGGAGCTCCTCAGGCGGCTTGACCCCGCTTTCGCGGCGGCGCAGGACCAGCTACTGGCTCAGTTGACCTCAGCGGAACGGGTGACGTTGAAGCGGCTGCTCGATCTCATCACCACTGAAGTCGCCCACTAGCTGCAGGCCCTTCGACCCGGCAGCGACTCTTGTCATCGCGACGACGGCGCTCCTCCCGTGACTGCCCGCCGGATAAATCCAGCAGGCAACCTGCAGCGATGTTCCGTAAGCCGGTGGCTCAACGAACGCGACCGGGCCCGCGTGGCCCCGCCCGGTAGGGGATCGTTGACCGGGCGCGCATGGGGATTGGTGGGATCCTTCCGGTATGCAGGCGAACATCCGACTGGTGACCGTCCAAGGCGAGCAGCAGGGCCGCGATGCGGACCTGGACCACGTGCAACAGTTCGAGGTTGAGACGAACGCTGGCCACAGGTCGTCGTCGCGTGTCAGGGCCCTCCTGTTGGTGCGCCGTCGGACTGGGATGTGTTCAGCGCAGAGGATGGCCGCCAGGTAGGTCATGTGCGTCTGCTCGGGGCGGGCATGCCAGGCGCTACGACCTACCGATTCAAGAAGGCTGGAGCGCTCTTCGCCGGCGGGAAGCAGATGGACCTCTGGAACGCGGTGCAATCGCTCCTGGAGTGACTCACGACCGGTAGCCGATCGACTACCGGGAGACGCCGGGAGGCCGCGATACGTCAAGGTGTCGGCGGCGAACACGCGACCATTTCGGCAAGATCGAAAGCATGCGTTCTCTCGCTATCACCCTGTTCATCATTGGCGCACTGCCGTTCGCGAGCGGCATCGTCTACTACCTCGTCGACTACCGCCGAACAGGCGAGCTCTACCGGGAAAAGCTTCCGTGGTTCCCGATCATCATCAGCTGATGGGTGCTCGCCGCCGCCGGGTGCTAATCGGGATGTTCACCACACCGGGGTAGGGGTTCGGGTGAGCATGGAGCCAACCGCCCCGCATCGTGCCGGCTGGGGCCAGGCCAATGACGTCACTTGCGTCGTCCTCGTGTGAAGGCGAGGACCCCGCCAACCGCCACGAGCGCCAGGACGATGACGATCCAAATGGGAAACGGCATGCTTCCGCCAGGGGTCATCACTGCCAGGTAGTGAGAGGTAGGGGTGAACACGACGCTCCGATCGATCGGAACCCGAGGTTATCCCTCGTCCAGCCGCCTTCTCAGGCTAGTTCTTCCGCTCCCGCGCCGCCCGGTAGTTGATCGGCGTGCGGGATCGCTCGGGCCAAGCCCGCCCGAGAACCGACGGCGACGAAGCCCGGCCACCCACGGTGGCCGAGCCTTGGCACGGGAGGTGCCCGGGTGAGCCTTCGCCTTCAGGATCGCAAAAGCTGGTTGCACGTATCGCTCCTCTGATCGAATGATGACGACAGCTGAACCGGTCCGGCCCGTGATCACCGGCCGCCCACACGAGCGCACCTGAGCGCTAATCCTTTCTCTGCCGACGCGAGGAGCACCGGGTCGGCTGTCCGTCGGAGTTCGACGGCACATCGACGTGTTAGGTTGTGCACAATCTAATGGAGCACAACGTAAAACTGACCAGCTGGATCGACGTCGTCACCGGGGGCCTGCTCGCCGGGCACGGCATCACCACGGTTCGCCGCACCCAACTGCGCGCACGAGCCCAGCAGATGCAGCGCCGGGGCTTCGAGCCGGGCGTCCCGCACGCACTCGGCGTCCCGGCTCTGGAAGTCCTGTCCGGGCTCGGACTCGCTGCTGCAGCGTTCCGCCGTGCCCCCGGGATCGACCTGGTCGGCATCGGCTCCACCATCGCGGCGACCGCCCTCGGCGCGACCCGGTTCGTGATCGACCTCGAAGACCGGCAGGTGACGACCACGACCGGTGCTGCCGGGGCACTCGCACTCGTCGGCGGGCTGCGAGTGTTCACCTCGACCCGCGGCCGTCCGGTCGCCCGGGCGCTCACGCTCGGTGCCGCCGCTGCCGCGATCACGTTCGAGGCCGCACGCCGACGCCGAGTCGTCCGCAGCCGCAGCCACTGACCTCGGCTCCCCACTCCACCGAACCCCACCACGACCGTGAGAGGCACCACCCCGATGGCAACCCGCACCCCCGCAGTCCGCTCCACCCGCCCCCGGACCATCGTCCGCATCCTGTTCGGCGCGATGCTCACCTGGGCCGGCATCAGCCACCTGACGGTGGCGCGCGAGGAGTTCCAGGCGCAGGTGCCGAAGTTCGTGCCGCTGCCGACCGACGTCACGGTGATCGCCTCCGGCGTGGTGGAGATCTCGCTCGGGGCTGCGCTGATGCTCCTGGCACGGCGACAGGTGACCGTCGGGTGGGTCGTCGCGGTGTTCTTCCTGGCGGTCTTCCCCGGCAACATCGCGCAGTGGATGCACCACCGCGACGGGTTCGGCCTGGACACCGACACCAAGCGCTTCGTCCGCCTGCTGTTCCAGCCCGTGCTCATCGCCGTCTCGCTGTGGGCGACCAACGCCCTGCGCAAGCGCCGCTGAGCAACGCTGCGCGAGCGCCGCTGACCGACGCTGCACTCGCGCCGCCGCGACCATGGGGCAGAATCGGCCCCATGAGTGGGGACGACATGGACCAGCCGCGCGTGACCGCGGTGAGCAAGGACGGCGAGCACCGGTTCAGCAAGCCGTTGGTCGACGCGGTGACGCTCGTGGCGGGGTGGGGCATCGAGGGTGATGCCCACGCCGGCACGACCGTGCAGCACCGCTCCCGGGTCGCCCGTGACCCCTCGCAGCCGAACCTGCGCCAGGTCCACCTGCTGCACGCCGAGCTGTTCGACGAGGTCGCCGAGGCCGGGTTCAGCGTCGAGCCGGGCCAGATGGGCGAGAACGTCACGACGAGCGGCATCGACCTGCTCGGGTTGCCGGAGGGAACGGTGCTGCACCTCGGTGACGATGCCTCCGTCAAGGTCACCGGGCTGCGGAACCCGTGCCAGCAGATCAACGGCTTCGAGCCGGGGCTCCTGCGTGCCGTGCTCGGTCGCGCCGAGGACGGCACGGTCGAACGCAAGGGCGGCGTGATGAGCGTCGTGCTCACCGGCGGAACGGTCCGGCCGGGCGATCGCATCCGAGTCGAGCTCCCCGCCGGCGAACGACGACCGCTCCAGCCCGTCTGATGACGCAGCCCGTGCGACGCGTCCTGGTACTCGGTGGAACCGGCTGGCTCGGACGGACGATCGTCGACGAGCTGTTGGCCGAGGGTGCCGACGTCACCTGCCTCGCCCGGGGCACGACCGGCAGTGTTCCCGAGGGAGCACGCTTCGTCCAGGCGGATCGAGCCCTGGCGGGCGCGTACGAACAGGCCATCGGCGACTGGGACGAAGTGATCGAGCTCGCCCACGCCCCCGAACTCGTCGCCCCGGCGCTCGACGCCCTCGCCGACCGGGCCGCGCACTGGACCCTGGTGTCGACGGTCTCGGTGTACGCGGACAACGACGAACCGCGCGCCGACGAGTCCGCCCGGCTGGTGGAGCCGAAGGACCCGTCCGCGTACGCCGACGCGAAGGTCCTCGCCGAGCGCATGACGCGGCTCCGGCTCGGGTCACGGCTGCTCATCGCACGCCCGGGGTTGATCGTCGGGCCCGGCGACCCGAGTGACCGGTTCGGGTACTGGCCGGCACGCTTCGATCGCGGTGGGCCGGTGCTGGTGCCGACGACGGCGGAGCGGTTCGTCCAGGTGATCGACGTCGCGGACCTCGCGGCCTGGCTCGTCCGGGCCGGGCGCGACGGGTTCGTCGGCACGGTCAACGCCGTCGGTGCTCCGGTGCCGATGCAGGACTTCTTCCGGTGCGTGGCGGAGGTCACCGGGTTCGACGACGAGCTGGTCGTGGTCGACGACGACGTCCTGCTTGCGCACGACGTGGCCTACTGGGCTGGACCGCGATCGCTCCCCCTGTGGATCCCGGTGTCGGAGGTCGGGTTCGCGCAGCGCTCCGCGGTGGCGTTCACGGACGCCGGCGGGGTGACCCGACCCCTCCGGGACACCGTCGTGCGGGTGCTCGAGGACGAGCGTGCCCGCGGGACGGATCGCCAACGCCGTGCCGGCCTCACCTCGACAGAGGAACGGGCGATCCACACCAGGTAGACGCACGATCCCCACGAGCGAGATCAGGACGCGGCGGCAGCCTGCTCGTACAGACTCGTCGCCAGGTCGTTGAGCACCTCGTGCAGCTCCCCGTTGTGCGCCCCGTCGACGGCCCGGAGCATCGCGGCGTACCGCTCCCGGTAGTCCGCCACGACGTCGTCGCCCGGGGGCAGCAGCCGCAGCAGGGAGCCTCGACGGTCGGACGGGTTCGGTGCGCGTTCGAGCAGGCCGGCGGTGCTCATCCGGTCGATCATGTTCGTCACGGCGCCCGAGGTCAGCCCGAGGTACCCGGCGACCTCGGTCGGCGTGGAGTACCCGGTGTCACTGATGAGCACCAGGGCACGGAGGGCGTTCTCGTGCACGCCGGCACGGGCGCTCAGCTGACTCACCAGACTCGCGTTCGCGCGCACGACGGCGGTGAACGCGGCCATGAGGTCAGCCGCTTCGTCGTCGCTTCGTACTGCTGCCACGAGGGCCTGCTTCCGTGTCGGGTACCGGGGGGACAAGAGCCGTCCCCCGCACTGGGGTAAGTATACGAGTGGTCAACTTGGTGAACCAGTGACTATCTTAACCATTGAAGCAAAACAGCCCGAAGGTCTTGCTTCCCCCAACTTCCTGAAACCACCACCGAACGAAGAGGTACCCCGTGTCCACCAAGCTCCGCACCTCCGCACTGAAGCGGGTCCGCTTCGCCCCCGTGGCGCTCCTCGCGGGTATCTTCGCCGCCGTCCTGCTCTCCCTCTCGCTCACCGGCACCCTCTCCGGGTTCGCGGCGAGCATCACCAACAGCAGCAACACCGCCGCCAGCGGCACGCTGATCATGCAGGAGCAGAACGCCGGCGCGACCGTCACCTGCCTCAGCACGGACGGCGGATCGGTCTCGACGAACTCGGCGACCTGCTCGACGATCAACAAGTTCGGTGGCAGCACGACGATGACCCCGGGCAACACGGTCAACACCGCGATCTCGATCAAGAACACGGGCACCGCGAACGCCAGCACCTTCACGCTCAACCCGGGCGCCACCTGCACCCAGTCGGCGAACGGTTCGGCCAACGGCACCGCGACCGACCTGTGCGCCAAGATGAACCTCGTCATCACCTCCGGCTCGACCACCGTGTTCAGCGGCACCCTCGCCAGCTTCAAGGGTGCGGCGGCGTCGGCCTTCACGATGCCGCAGGCTCCGGCCGCCGGCGCGACCGTCCCCTTCAACTTCGCGGTGACCCTCGACTCCTCGGCCGGCAACACCTACCAGGGCCTCGCCGCCTCGGTCCCGATGACCTGGACCTTCACGGCCTGATCCGGCCCGAACCGGCCTGATCCGGCCTGATCCGACCCCCATCACCCCTCCCCCAGACCGGTGTCGCTGGGCGGACCC